>DUNZ01000085.1 GCA_012839085.1 Clostridiales bacterium | reverse complement strand
GCTAAATTAATCAAAGAAAGCATAACGACTGTATCCTCTTAATTGAAAAGTTATATCTATGTTCTAATCTATATCAGAGTTAAGAGTCGCTGCAACATGGCTCTCTGATAAATATGTAACACAATGCAATTCTAACAATTTAAAATTGCAACATCTGTTTTTAATTTTTATTTCATACGGTTTTAATTGATCCTCTTCTAATTGACACAGATGATATAAATCATGTGCCATTTGCTTTATTTTATCAAAGTCTTTAACAAGAGCTCTGTATTGGTTCTGTAATAAATTACGATATTTATAATCTGGAATATCTTGAATATTAAATTCTATTAATGCTTCTTTAATAACAGGTAACATATTATTAAAATTAATTGCCCCATATTCACCGCCTCTAATTTTTCTGAAATCTTTGCTATTTTTCATGGTCTTATGCTTAGGCTTTGGTGAAGATAGAGGAACATAATAATCCAACTCATGAATCTTTAAAACAATTCCTACAAAAGGTCTGGTTTCATGTTTATTATCCGACACTTTTGAATCCACATTATGTAAATACTCTATGTATTCATCCTTTATAAAATAAAATCTCATATTTATCACCAGTAAAATGTTTGAGGGCGATTTCTCGCCCTCTCTTTTTTAGTTCCTCACTCATGGTAGAGGCTCACCGCTTTTTTAATTTCTCAGTTTTGGTCGAGACTGACCGCTTTTTTCATTCTTCACTTAAGGTGGAAGCTTACCTAATGAGATATTATAATCTCTCTAATGATATTATATTCATAAATGTAAATAAAGTCAATATTTTAAGATTTTTTTCCTCTGAAAATTGCAAGTAGTTTTCTCATATAATTCTAAAATCTCAATTCTGATTGAACCTTTGTAAAAACTCCTTCGTCCTTTCATTACTAGTGTTCCCAAACACTTCCTCTGGAGTACCCTCTTCTACGATGACACCGTCATCCATAAAGATTACCCGATCAGCCACATCCCTGGCAAATGCCATCTCATGGGTTACAATCACCATGGTCATCTTCTCTTTGGCAAGAGAACGAATTACCTTGAGGATTTCTCCGGTTAATTCCGGATCCAGGGCTGAGGTAGGTTCATCAAAGAAAAGAATTCGAGGATTGAGAGCCAAAGCCCTAGCTATTGCCACCCTCTGCTGCTGCCCTCCGGACAATTCACAAGGGTAGGATGTCGCTTTCTCCTTTAGATTCATCTTCTCTAATAACTCCATAGCTTTTTTATGGGCTAGGGATTTCTCAATTCCCAGTACCTTCACCTGGGCATGGATAATATTTTTTATCACCGAGAAATTGGGAAATAAGTTAAAATTCTGAAAGACCAAGCCTACCTTAAGAATGATTTCATGTAAGATTTTGTTATCTGCATAAACCGCCTTCTCCCCATTCATTCCAACCATCTGGATTCCATCAACCTCGATGGTTCCTTTGTCCACCCGCTCTAATTGTGTTAAACAACGAAGTAAGGTGGATTTTCCAGAACCGGAGGGACCAATGATGGCAATTACTTCTCCTTCATTCACTTCCAGGGAAATCCCCTTTAATACATGGGTTTTGCCAAAGGATTTTTGCAAATTCAATGTTTTTAATAACATAAGTCCACCTCCGATCTAGTTCTTATAATAATCCATTTTTTTCTCAATCATTTTAAAGGTTACTTCGACTACCGAATTCATAATCAAGTAAAATGGAGCTGCGATTATAATAGGAATGGAAGAAAAATACCTAGTACCTGCATTGGTAGCTACACGGAACAACTCCGGTACGGAAATTACCTGAGCCAGGGAGGTATCCTTCACCAAAGTCATAAGTTCATTCCCAGTTGCCGGTATCACATGCTTAATCACCTGGGGAAGAATGATATGTAGGAAGGTCTGTAATTTGGTATATCCAAGAACTTTGGCAGCTTCATATTGTCCCTTAGGGATAGCTGCAATACCACCTCGGAAAATCTCTCCAAAATAAGCTGCATAGTTGATGACAAAGGCAAGGATGCAGGCCGTAAAACGATTAAAACTAAATCCAAAGATATAATAAGGGCCATACATAAAAAAGAAAAGCTGAAGCATCAAAGGAGTCCCTCGGAAAATCAACTGATATATTCTCGTAGGAAAACTGATGATGCGAAATCGACTTCTTCTTGCCAAAGCAACGATAAATCCTAAGGGAATCGAAAATATTATGGTAAGAAAAAATATCTTAATAACTTCTACACTTGCCTCAAGCATATCCGGTATCAGAAGGTGCAAGGGTACATTATCTATTGTCATAATAACCTCCAAATAATTATTATTTTTCATCTTCACTGATTGTTTATCATGTTAACACTTTACCATAGTAACACAATAAGTTGTTATTTTCAATAAAATTTTCATTCCATAAGAGTGTTTGATATTTTATCCAATTTATTGAATAATTTGCTTGTTTCTAGTGGCAAAAAAGGATATAATAATTGTATAATATACAAATATTTATATTTTTATCAAAAAAACTTGGCATGATAAGATACTGCTACTGTACAAGGATACATGTATGACAAAGAAGGTGTTAGCATGAGAATACGTTCTAGTAATTTACCGCAAATCAATGCCCAACAAATTTATGATGCCTTAAGCTATAGCAAAGACATTATCCTTCAAAAGTTACCCTTATTTACCGAACAATTTCAAAGTGCTTATAGTGAGAATAGTTTCTATCAGCCTGTAGAAAATCACGATTGGTCCAGTGGTTTTTGGACTGGGCAAATTTTAATCGCCTATGAATTTTCAAAAGACAAACAGTTAAAAGATGTGGCTGAGTTACAGATAGATAGTTTTAAAACAAGAATTGACCAAAAGATTTTTCTTGATAATCATGATTTGGGATTTATCTATTCTCCCTCCTGTGTTGCAGCTTATAAGCTAACCGGTAATAAAAAGGCTCGTACTACTGCCCTGAAAGCCGCAGATCATTTGATTAGTCGCTTTCAACCCTTGGGAGAATTTATTCAAGCCTGGGGCAAGATGGATGATCCAAACAATTATAGCTTGATTATCGAAGGATTGATGAACTTACCCTTACTCTATTGGGCTCATGAAGAAACCAAGGAAGAAAAATATAAAACAATCGCAGACAAACATCTAGATACTACATTATCCCATGTGATTCGAGAAGATTATTCTACTTGGCATACCTATTACTTTGACCGGGAGACTGGAGCTGCCAAACAGGGCTCTCCTTCCAGGCTTTACAAGAATGCTTATACTTGGGCTAGAGGGCATGCCTTTGGCATCTATGGAATTGCTTTGGCCTATCGCTATACTAGAAAGCCAGAGCTCATTGATATCTTCCGCAAGGTAACCAGTTACTACTTAAATAATCTACCAGAGAACCTCATCCCTTACTGGGATCTGAGATTTCGTGATGGTGACCAGGAACCTAGGGATTCTTCCGCAGCTGCCATAGCCTGCTGTGGTATTTTAGAAATGATTAAATACTTGGAACTGAGCGAAGCCAGTGCCTATATTAAACTAGTAAAGCAATGTCTAAAATCCTTATTTACCTATTATGCCGCTAAGGATCCTGCATTCACCAATGGAATCATATACCATGGTACTTATTCCAAACAACCCTTTGGGGAAACCAAAGAAAGTATCGTTGTAGATGAATGTACCTCTTGGGGCGATTACTTCTATATGGAAGCTATGATTCGCTTACATAAGCCCTGGAAAGTATACTGGTAGAAGAATACAATCATTATTTAACTTTGCGAACTACCTTTTAAAATCGTGATGCAGAACATGATTAAGAGAGCAAGAAGCAATCCCATCTTGCAAGCGGTTATGTTCTGTATCACGATGATAAAAAGTTTCTATATTCCTTTTAATTAACAAAGGTGCTCATACTTGTGTGAGCACCTTTACTTATTTTAATAAGTCATTTAATACAATTAAGTCAAAACTTTTCTATTTTATCAAGTCATTTTAATTTCATCAAGTCTTTTTTATTACATCAAGCCTTTTTAATTTCATCAAGTTTTTTCAATTCCATCAAGTCTTTTCAATTCCATCAAGTCTTTTCAATTCCATCATGTCTTTGTAATTCTATCAAGCCATTATAATTCCATCAAGCCATTTTTATTTCATCAAGTCTTTTCAATTCCATTCAATTCGTTTTAGTTTCATTAAGTCATTTCTATTCCACCAAGTCATTTTAAATCCATTAATTCCATGAAATCAATAAATTTAATTGAATAAAATTAATAAAGTCAATTAAGGAATTAAGGTGATATCGGAACCAAACCACTTGATTGCGATTTCTTCAATCTTACCCTCTGCTTTCAATTCAATCAAAGCATTCCAAACCGCTTCACAGAGAGCCTCTTCTCCTTTACGGAAACCAATTGCATACTCGTCGGCTACTAGGGTCTCATCTAGGACTTTAAAATCTTTTCCTGCAGATGAAATCATATAGTTTGCAACAACGGTATCCATCAATACCGCATCTGAAGTTTTGGTTTCAAGATCCATCAAAGCAGTAACATAATCATCAAAGCCATTGATTTCACCAAGGGAATCCTTGAATTCTTTATTTGCTTCACTATTTAAAGCTTCTTCCGCTGAGGAACCACTTTGTAATGCTAATCTCTTGCCTGCCATGTCAGCCATGGATGTAATATCACTATCCCCTAGTACAATTAAAGATATGTTATTTTCCAAATATGGAGCTGTCATAGTCAGATTCTTTAGACGTTCATCCGTAATGGAGAAGCCATTCCAGATACAGTCAATATTTTTTGTGCTTAACTCCATTTCCTTGGCCGCCCATTCGATAGGTTGAAGTACCAACTCAACCCCTAATTTTTCACATACTGCCCTAGCTAAATCAATATCAAAACCTACAATATTGTTCTCATCATCACGGAATCCCATGGGTGGGAAGGAGTCATCCAAACCAAGAATGAATTTTCCGTTATCCAAGATATATTGTAGTGAATTATCCACTACTGGCTCATCTTCCGATTCCGTTTCTTTATCCTTAGTATCTGTATCTTCATTATTTGATTTGTCCTGATCCCCTGATTCTTTCTGGTTCGTTCCTGAAGCAATTTCATTCTCCTTGGTTCCACAGGCAGCTAAGCCTAGAATCATGGTTAAAATCAATAAAAGTCCCATTATTTTCCTCATATACGTTTCCTCCTCTAATATGCTATCGTGTTATCACTTTACCATACTAACACAACAACGTATATAAGGCAATCTTTTTTTTATTTTATCTTAAACTCATTAATAATTCCATTGAGCTCTGTCACCATATCATGCAATTTTGTAATATGATTGGATATCTCTACAACAGCAACGGTCTGTTCCTGAGCTGAAGCTGAGATTTCTTCAATGGCTGCAGAATTGGACTCGGCATTTTCAGACATATGATGTAAGGTTGCTAGGATATCGTCCTTCTTACGGTTGATTTCAAAGTTTTGATTTACAATGATCTGAATTCCATCAATTAAGGTTTCCAGTCCCTCTGAAATTCGCTGAATCATATCCTCTGTCTTAGAAACCGCTTGATTAATTCGTTGCACACCATCATTATTGATATGGATGAATCGAACTGCTTCTTCTGACTGACTTTGCATCTCTTCGATCTTACCCCGAATTCGTTCCGTAGCAGATGCGGTGGCATTGGCAAGTTTTCTAATTTCCTCCGCTACCACAGCAAAACCACTACCATGCTCCCCGGCTCTGGATGCTTCAATGCTAGCATTCAGGGCAAGCATATTGGTTTGACTGGTAACCTTGGAGATGATGGTGGTAATTTCACCAATATCCTTAGAGTGTTGATTTATTCTTTGAATTACATTCTCCATCTCTTCAGAATTCTTCGTATTTTCCTGGTTAGCAGCTTTTAAAATATTAACCGAAGCAAACCCTTCCTCTTTTAGAGTCATGTTCTCTTGTACTACGGTTTCTATTCTAGCACTGGCATCTGCCGTGTCTTTGATATAATCCCCTAGGACAGTAACCATCTGAACTCCGTTCTGGGTTTCTTTACTTTGATCCTCTGTGGTTGAAGCCATTTGTATCATTGCTTTCGTAACTTCTGTTGTTGCTTCTGATACCATTTCAGAAGATTCATTCAATTGAAATGCAAAGTTGTTCAAGTTATCACTGGAAGACATCACAAGTTTCAAGATATGATTAAAGCTATCGATGAGCCGATTCATAGAATCCCCCAATAGCTTGGTTTCATCCGTGGCAGAAATCTCTATCTTCTCCACAGTCAAATCGCCTTCTGCAACCTGATAAAGAGCCTGAGATATTCTCTTGATTGGCTTGGTAATCTTACCAGAAATCCATATGGCAATAAATAAGGAGATTGCCAAAATAATCGGAACAGCTACCAGATTGTTATGCAGAATAATATTGGATCCTCTGGCTAACTCCAGATCATAAATTACCGCACAAACTACCCAGTCCCAATAAGGGAAATACTGTGCATAGACAGTCTTACTATCGGTAATGATACTAACATCTTCTGTCAGGGCATAATTTAAGGTACCCCCTCCAGATTTGGCCCTATCTATAATTTCCTGAACAATCAATCTACCATCATGGGATTTTAGGTTGTAAATATTCTCAGATAAAAATGGATGAGAAATAATATCTCCCTGTGAGTTTATCACAAAGAAATATCCCGATTCTCCCAGATCCAAGGCATGGTTTTTAAATACGGAATTTTCTGTAGCAGAAGAAACGGTATCAGCCGACTGGCTCGCTTGAGAAATTGCATCCACATCTCCCGTATGTAGTATATCAATGGAAGCAAGGGCATTGGCCTTAGCCTCTTCCTCATCCAACCATTTCTCCTCCCCGGAACTGTATCGATAATTCCGGTTAATCTCAACCATAGTTGATTCGATGGCATTCTTCAAAATGATATGATTGGATCTGGCCAACTCCTTCTTTGAAATCATAAAATTTAAGGAAGAAATACCAACGATAGAAATAATAATAATAAGTGAAACAAATGTGCATATTTTTTTATTTATGCTGTTTAATCTTAGTATCCTAGGTAACCTCATATACTCTCTCCTCTTGTGTTATTATAATAATTGTTTATTATTCTCATATTTCCTGTAAATTCTAGTAATCATTCTCATTTTCATATTTTACCATAAAGGAAAAATAGTTTCAATATGTCATATTTATTTATAAATTATTCTTATTCGACAAAAATTATCATTTTTCATCTATCTGAATAAATTCTTACTCCATACGAAGGCTAAAAGGGGTTCAGAAGAGACCCCGGAAGCAGCTCCCATAGGAATAATGTTTAATAAAAGGGCGACAAAAGTCACCCTAAAACATTTTCATTCAATATTTATTTGACTTCATTTTCATAATATTTACTGTAGTATTTCCCATAATACTTCCCGTATGGACTACTTCCATTAAATTCCACCTTATTTAAAACCACACCAAGGATTTTACAATTGGATCGTTGCAATTGTTTTTTCATATGTTGAGCAAAACGATAACTGATTACTTTCTGTTGGACTATCATGACCATACCATCGCAAGACTTGGCCACTACAGCACCATCGATGACACTACCGATGGGTGGAGTATCAATGATAACATAATCGTAATCATTCCTTAGTTTCTCAATCAACTCTTCAAATTTACTGCTACCCAAAAGCTCCGAGGGGTTGGGCGGAACAGGTCCTGCAAATACCATGTCTAAGTTTTCAACATCGGTTTTATTAATAATATCTTTCTGATCCACCATACCAGACAGATAAATAGTCAAGCCAAAAATCTTACCTTCCACTTGATACCTTCCCATGATAACTGATTTTCGCAAATCCGCATCAATGAAGATAACCTTTTTACCTGACTCTGCTAAAGTATGAGCCAAATGCATGGAAACACTGCTTTTTCCCTCTCCCGGAGTACAACTGGTTACTCCGATCACTTTTATATCACTTCCACAGAATTGGATATTTGTTCTTAAGGATTTAAATGCTTCTTTGGTCTGAAATCCTAGTTGTAGTTTTTCGCTAATCTTAATCTTTCCCATATCTTATCTCCTTTTTTCTTTTTCGTTCTTTTTTAGCAATTGTACCCAGACTTTTTTCCATAGGTATGGCTCCCAATACACTGAGATCTAAATATTTTTCAATATCCTCCGAAGACTTAATCGTATCATCCATCATGAAACGAAGGATAATGATTCCTGCAGTCAACATAAAACCTAAGATGGTTGCTATTATCATATTCATCAGGGTATTGGGACCGGAGGGACCTTCTGGATAATTGGCTTCCTCTGCAAGACTAACCCTCTCAATATTCATTACCGTACTTATATGTAAGGATGCCTCTTCTCGAATGGCATCTGCAATTTCCTTAACTTTCATAGGATCTGTGTATTCTACCGTAATTTCCAATATTCTTGTATTGGAGGGGTTGGTAACGGTAATCATATTCACCAAATCCTTATGCTTAAGATTTAGTCCCAGTCTTTCAATCACAGTTTCCGTAACCGGCCTGCTGGTAATCAGCAACATATAATCCTTGGTTAACTGAGAACCTGTTTGCAAATCCGTATAAGTAATCGCTGAGCTGCTATCCTGACGATTCATAACATAGATCTTCGTCGTAGACTCATAGGTGGGCGTTAACAGATATTCACTAATCCCATATGCTCCTGTAGCAAAAAAAGCTCCAACCAGTAAAATGATCCACAATCTTCTAAAAATCAGGTGAATAATTTCCCCTAAGTTTAACTCATAACCTTCTACTGCCATACTCTCATCCATCTCATGTAACTCCTATCATAAATTATTGTTATGTAACATTGATTCGTTATGTAAATATTTTGTATTTTGTTATGTGATTTATAGAATTATATAAATGTTTTGTATTTTGTTATGTATTTTATATAATTATGTAAATATATTTGTATTTTTGTAATTCATATTTGTTATGCAAATATTGTGTATTTTGTTATGATTTTATTATCTATGTAAATATTGTGTGTTTAGTTATAATTTTTATATCTATGCAAATATTATTTATTTTGTAATATCCGTTTCGGATTATGTACTAGTAATTGTTCGATGTATCTATCCCCATATCGCTTTTTTAGATAAGCAAGGGTATTCTTAAGAACCGGAGCACGAATCGAATCGCTGTGACAATCCGTTGCCAGAAAATCCACCAAATCATGTTGAAAGAGTTTCTTACTAGAAGCATGGCGGTGTTTTCCAAAGCTTCTGATGATATTCATGGAATTTACCTGTATGGCAATACCCATTTCCTTTAACTCCATCACCTGCTCCAGATCTTTCATTAATTCCGGATAACGTTCTCCGTGAGCCAAAATTGGTTGATAACCTCCATAAAGAAATTCTTGCAATCCATTTTTCATACTGGTGAAATCAATGCCATACATAAATTCAACCAAAACATATCTTGATCCCCCTAAGGTAGGTACCTTACGCTCTCTTAAAAGAGAAAGCATATTATGGCTATAAAAAACTTCACTTCCCATATAAATTTTCATATCTGGCAGCAAGTGGGCAATCTCATCCTCCACCTTGCCAAGGGTTTCTTCCAAATATCCGATTGGTATTAGCTTCCTACTCTCCCGGTAATGGGGCGTTGCTATCATGGTTCGTATTCCTTCCCCATAGGCAATCTCTAGCATACGGATGGTTCTTTCTAAACTATCCGCTCCATCATCCAATCCTGGTAAAATATGACTATGTATATCTATGTAACCTTCCATCCTGTCCCCCCATTCGCATGTCGAATTATCTCCATTCTATTATACAATATAATACAAAATTGGGAAGTGTTTTTTTACACTTCCCAAAAGTATTAATTATGATAGCCTTTTTGCCACCACCAGCGGATTAAAATAATGAATATTCCCAACATCCCTCCCAGGATGGTTCCAATGGCAATATTAAGACCGTTATTGGGACCAGCTTTTCTACTAGGGGTGATCGGTTGTGCCGGGAGATATACACTGGTTTCTGATATCATGAAAATATTTCCTGCACTATTTTCATAAATTCCCGTCTCATAATACTGCTTTATTTCCTCTTTGCCCTTTGCCAGCTCTTCCAGATACCCCTTATAAACGGAGATGGAATTTTCAATTTCATAGATGGTCTGCCTATTTTCAATAATATCCGCTTCAATGGCAGTATAATTGGGATTGATAATCTCATCTAAGATGATAAAATCATTGGAATCAACTTGTCCAATAATTTCATCTATAACTTCCCTCTGGTGAATGGTCTTTGGTGTCTCAGCCAGTAGGGCTTCGTTATTTTCCAGTACTACCTTAGCAGTGAGTAATTCATCCTCCAAGGAAGACAATTGAACGGTATAATAATTGATATAATACTGAATTGCTCCCTCAGCCGTTGTCACATTAATAAACTCCAAGTAATTTTTATATAAGCTGGATGCCAGTTTTCTTGCTTCATCGGGATGATCTGCTCTCACAGTGACCTCAAAACTATTCTGTTCGGTATTGGAATTGGCTATGTTCCCTAGAGATATTTGATTCCTTAAATCCTCTATGGTCATTCCCTTCTTATCATAATCCATATCCTCGATGGTCTGTAATAAAATATCCGAACTGGTAATCAGGTTCAAATACTGCTGATTGGTTGTAATGGGCAAAGTATATTCCCCATACTTGGTCTGATAAGTTTCTGGCATATTTATTACAATGTTTAGCTTGGACTCATATACAGGTGATAGGACAAAAAAACTTACCAAGCCTGTAAGAAGTGCTGCTATGACAGTGATCGATAGAATGAATATCTTATGTTTCCAAAGAACCACAATCAATTCCCTTAAATCAATCTCATCTTCTGTGTTAAGTGAATTATTCCAGTCTTGCTCCATAGCATCTCCTTATCAAAAGGTATTTACTTATATTTACATTGTTAGTATACCAACTTGTCCCAATCTTATCAATAGAAGAATTAAAATTCATATTTTATAAAAAGGCATCTGTAAATGAATATTCCCCCATTATGTTATAGCTTTACTCTATACATAAGGACATATCAAATGCAGATGCCGAATGAATCGATTTCGTCTTTATTCTTTATTTAATTTACTGTCTAATTTTAATTATAAAATGTTTATGCTGCTTTTTTCTTCTTGTCTTGGCTAACTTCGCTACCAGCTTGCCACCACCAACGGAAGAGTACCATTCCCACTGCTACCATTCCGCCAAGAACTGCACCAATACAAACATTCATAAAATTGCTTGGACTTGTTTTCTGGCTGGGAGCCATAGGCTGTGATGGAAGATATAAGCTGATATCGGTAACACTTACGATTTCAGAACCAATCACCGCATAATCTCCCGTTTGATAATATTGCTTCACAAGATCTCTAAGCTCAGCCAATTCTTCTAGATAGGTGGTATAAACATTCATTGAATTCTCAATGCTATTGATGGATTGCTTATTGTTTATAATATCTGTTTCAAGTTTCGTATAGTTTGGATTAATTACTTTCTCCAAGATAATGAAATCGTTGGATGCCAATTGATCCTGAACCTCATCCAAAGCAGCCTTTTGATTAATAGTTGGAGGTGTCTGGGCTAAGAGTTCTTCATTTTTCTCTAATATCGTCTTATTGGTCTCTAAGGACACTTCTAAGGATTTTAAACTAGTAGAAAATGAATTCTCATAATAATCCAAGGCAGCTTCTAAGGTTGTGACATTTAAAAACTCCGTATAATTGTCATATAGGGTCTGAGCCAGTAATCTAGCTTCCTCTGGATTATCCGCAGATACTTTTATGTTATAAATGTTCTGGTTATCATTTTTGCTATCCACGGTTATTTCAATTCTTTTTTGCAAATTCTCTATGGTTACTTCTTTATCAAAATCCATATCCTCTATGGTATTGGATAATACATCGTTACTCTTAATTAAATTAATATACTCTTGATCTTGTCGAATCGGCAGGGTATAGTCTCCGTATTTGGTATGATAAGCATCTGGCATATTAATTACAATGTTCAAATTCGCCTTATAGACTGGTGTTAAAACAAAGATACTGAACAAACCGGTTAAAATAGCTACAATCAAAGTAAAACTTATGATCATTAATTTCTTATTCCAAAGTACTAGGATTAATTCTCTTAAATCAATTTCATCTTCTGTATATTGCTCTTCCAAGTGGTAAGTTTCCATATTTAGCTCCTCAAAGTTAATGTTTTAAATATATTGTTGTTGAATCAAGACAAGTTAAACCAAGCTTCATTCCATTAGTAATTTACCTGTCAACAAACAAATATAGTATATCATTATGTACTAACAATTTCAACAAAAATAATGCTAATTTCCTATAAGAATTTATATAAATTGTAAAATTCCGTAAAATACGAATATCAAATATGTGTTGCATTGTTTAATAAATACATGTAAAATTAATAGATATGAAAATAATTTTCTTAGACTACAATATTACAAGCGATAGAGGAGAATAGAAATGGAGAGCAATAATCAAAAAGATACTTTTTTTAATAAACTTAATAATAATTTAAAGTTACAATTCATTTTCTTTATCAGTGTGAGTACTGTTCTTATTTTAACATTTTTTATAATAAATCATTTAATAGACACTAGTAAGTTCCGGACATATAGGATTGTTGACGATATTAAACTAATTAATTCTGTAGAAAATATGACTTTAGAAAAAGATAAGTTTCTCTTAAAAGGTTACGCATTTTATAATGGAATAGATACTAATGAATCTAATATCTCAGTATTTTTAAAAAGTGTAACCTATGATAAGGAAATATGGTTAGATGTTGAACAAACTCCTAGACCAGATGTTAATTCCTATTATAAATGTGATTATAACTATGAAAATTCAGGATTTCTTGCTACAGGAAAAACAAATAAATTAAAAACAGATGAATGTTATGAAGTTTTTATCAATATTGATTATTTAAATCCTTCTAATGCGAAGATAAGGCGAACGGTCTCATCAAATCAGTATATAGTGAATAATAAATTGTATGACTATAATCCATTTACATTTGATAAACCAGATTTAAATGTTAAATCAGATCTATTGCAAGACGTATTTTCAAACGGTAAATTATGTTTTTATCAGAGTGATATTGGTATGTATGTATATCAACATAATGGGAAGTTGTATTGGATCGCTACGCCAGATTTTAATTTTAATGAAGATAATTCCACTTATATTGTTTATCAGTTGCATACATCACAAGTTGAGAAATTACCTGAACATCGCATTCAATTTAAATTTGATAATTTAGATTTTATTTTTGAGGAACACGAGTATACAGATATAGACACAACACCGTACCGAGTTGCAATTAGAGATATACCAAATGAATACTCAATTACCTACTTCATAACTGGTGTTTATGATACAGTTAATAAAGAATGGTTATGGAAAGATACATTTCATTTTAATGTGATTAATTAAACCAGTATATATAATATGTCCATTCTATCAATATAGAAATAATATTAGGTGAATTATGCACACACAACTAAT
>DUNZ01000084.1 GCA_012839085.1 Clostridiales bacterium | reverse complement strand
GCTAATTACATTCTATAATCTTTCCTTAATGTCTCTAAAAAATACAATATTAGGAAAGTCTTTAATACATTAAATCGCAAAATTGATTATATCACAGTATTCTTTCTATTACAACAGAAAACTAATTTTATAGTATCATATGGTATCAATTATACTTTTATATAAGCAAACAGAGGGGAGTTTTCCATACCCCTCTGTCCTTTTTATCATCGGATTATCCCTATGCTTTTTCTAAATTAGATTCCTATTATTGCTTAAATTTATTATTCAAATGGCACATAAATTCCATCTTCAATAATAACCGCTTTAGGTTCTTTATTCACTTCACCGGTTTCTGACCATGTCATACCTGCACCGGTAAGGCCGTCAAAAGTAATTTCAGTAATTGCATTTTGTATTGCATCGTTTAGTTCGGAAATTTTCATATCAGGAGTAGCACCTGCTTTTTCAAGTGCTTCTTTTATAATATAAATAGCATCATATGCATCTGCAGCAAACTGATTTGGTATTTCACCACCGGATGCTTCTTTAAACTTCGCAACAAAATCCTTCGTAGCTTCATCCTCTGCTGTGGCAGCGAATGGGGTAAGCAACATAACGCCTTCTGCTAAAGAAGTATCAAAGTTTTTAACAGTAAGAATTCCATCCAGTCCATCGCAACCGAAAAAGATTGGCTTATAGTCAACATCTGCTGCCTGGGTAAGGATTAAGGTTGCTTCTTCATAGTAGATTGGAAGAAATACTAATTCTGCACCAGCATCTTTTGCTTTCTGGATCTGTACAGCGAAGTCAGATTTGCTGTCCTGGGAGAATGCTTCCGCAGCTACTATTTCTATATTTTGATTCTTAGCTTCTGTAGCAAATTTTTCATAAATACCGGATGAATAAATATCGGAACTATCATAAATAACCGCAACTTTTGTAGCTAAATCATGCTCTCCTATGTATTGAGCAGATTTTAATCCCTGGTTGGGGTCAGAGAAACAAACCTGGAAAGTGGTACCAAATTGTAAAACATCCGGTGAGGAACCAGATGGTGTCAATTGGAACATTTTATCCTTGCCTGTTTCTGCAGAAACAGCGGTACAAGGTCCACTGGTTACGGTACCCATGAGTATCTTCATACCCCAGTCTTTTAAGCTATTATAAGCATTTACTGATTTTTCTTGATCGTGTTCATCATCTTCAAATTTGAACTCAATCAATTTACCATTGATGCCGCCAGCTTCATTAATTTCCTTAACTGCAATCTCAGCACCGATTTTTACGTGTTGACCATATACAGCAGCACCGCCTGTCACTGGGCCTATGCCGCCGATATAAAACTTGTCATTATTTGCAGCTGGTGTTCCACAGGCTGACAAGTTCATAGCCAGTAAGCTAATGGCCAAACCAAGACCTAATACTTTCTTAATTTTTTTCATAAAATCCCTCCATCTTCTCCGGATATTCATATCTAATCTTAAATACGCTCCAGCAAGGATCCAAATTCTTCTAGAGCATATTCGTAATCTTATCTATGATTACCCTTATTTAATTTATAAAATAAGACGTTGCACACTGAAATAAATTTCTTTAGTCACGTGTACCGAACGTCTTTATTCTTGCATTATATAATAACCTCTGATATTTTGTTTGTCAACATAATATTTATTCAATTTTAATATTATTTATACACTTTTAAGATATCCACCACATTTGTCACAAAAATCCAGCCCTTCCAAGGTAATTCCACCACAATCAGGACAAATCATTTTTTCTGGAAGGAATTCTATTTCTACTAGTTCATATTCTTCTCCCTCTTCCAGATTATACTCATTGTCCTGATTGCCATCAAAGGCTTCAAACCGATCTCTATCCTCTTTATCTTCTTCTAGATCTTCTACCTCATCGTAATCATCTTCTAATTCTTCTACGTCTTCGTAATCATCTTTTAGATAATTACTTCTTTCTGTCCTAGATAGCTTCCCCTTCATTCCATGATCAATGATACGTTGAAATACGGATTTTATACCCATAATCTTTGCCCCTCTATATCTTTTAAATATTCCCTATTAATTGGCCGCAATCATTTTTTGCTTGCTAACGCCTCTCATTTCAATCACTGGTACCCCTTTTCCTTCAATATATTCCCTAGTGATTTTTACCCGTCCTATATTCTCATCCTTAGGAATTTCATACATGATATCTAACATGATTTCCTCTAAAATTGCTCGCAATGCTCTGGCACCAGTTTTCTTCTCTAGTGCTTTTTCAGCAACGGCTTCCAAGGCTTCTGGATCGAATTCTAGATCTACCTCATCCATGGCCAGCAACTCTTTGTATTGTTTTAAGATCGCATTTTTCGGCTCAAGAAGAACCTTCACTAACATTTCCTTGGTCAAACCTTGAAGAGAGAATAAAATTGGTAAACGACCTAAAAATTCCGGTATCATGCCGTATTCTCTTAAGTCTTCTAGGGTAACTTTCTGTAATATATCCGGATCTTCATCATATTTATCTTTTAAATCCGCCTTAAAACCAATGGAAGATTGCTTATTCAACCTTGCTTTTACGATTTTATCCAAATCAGGGAAGGCACCACCGCAAATAAATAAAATATTTTCCGTATTTACTGTCGTTAATGGTACCATGGCATTCTTAGAAGATGCACCTACTGGAACCTCAACATCACTTCCCTCTAAAAGTTTCAGCAATCCCTGCTGCACAGATTCACCGCTTACGTCTCTGCTATTGGTATTGCGTTTCTTGGCTATTTTATCAATTTCATCTATGAAAATAATCCCTCGCTCTGCTTTTTTCACATCATTTCCTGCTGCCGCTAGAAGCTTAGATACTACACTTTCTACGTCATCTCCAATATAACCCGCTTCTGTTAGAGTGGTAGCATCGGTAATTGCTAGGGGAACATTCAATAGTTTCGCTAAGGTCTTAACCAAAAATGTTTTCCCACAACCGGTTGGTCCAATCATCAGCATATTGGATTTTTCGATCTCTACCTTGCTGTTTTTTGAAGCAATCCTTTTATAATGATTATATACAGCCACAGATATAACTTTTTTGGCATGATCTTGACCAATGATATATTCATCCAATTTTGCTTTTATAATATGTGGGGATGGGATACTTTTCCGGTCAAAAACTTCTTCTTTCTCAGAATCAGGCTCCTTTTTCTTTAATTTTTGGGAAACCGGTATATCATTTGTCAGATTGTTTAAAGAAAACATATTGGGTGTAAGTCCAAACATCTGTATATAAGGATTATCCCCTTTATTTATGGTATCAAAGGTTTTTTGCATACAATCCGAACATATGGCTATATTGTTGGGAATACGTACCATTTTCCCCGCCTTGCTCTCTGGCCTTCTACAGAGGTAGCAAATTGCCTCATACTCCTCTTTATCTTTTGATTTATCATTTTTCATATGATTATCATGATCCAATTTATCATTATGATCATAATCGATTTCCTCAATATCTATATTGTTAATATCATCATATTTATTGTCCTTATCGCTCATATTACATCCTCCTCGCCCTTTCCTATCTCCCATGTTAGGGCAGATAGCAGGGATTGCTTATTCCTTATTAATCTTTGAGTTTTAGTTATTGATATATTATAACTGAAAAATTCTATGGATACAATAGTTAACTATGGGCAGAAACCCTTGCAAAAAGGAAGCTGCCCAATTCCAATGAAAAGAGCAGCTTACTATTTATAATCTATTTACTCTGATTCTGTTACAAATGGATTTGCTCCAAGTGCTATGGTAACCGTAAATTCTTTATAGGCACCATCCACATTTCTCATATAAGTCACTTCTACTTCTGTACCTATTCTAAGACTAGTAATATATTCACTTAACTGTGTAATCGAAGTTATTTCAATATTATTTACTCTTGTAATTATATCTCCTGGCCTCAAACCTGCTTCTTTGGCTGCACCATTTTCAGCAACTTCCACTAAGTATACTCCGATCGGTAGATTTAAAGCTTGGGATACTTCTTCGATTACATCCCGACCTGAAACACCGAGCCATCCTTGCTCCTCTTCAGATAATATTTCACGAGTCATAAGTTCATGAATGATCGGGGTTGCTCGAGTGATTGGGATTGCATAGCCCATTCCTTCGATTTTTTCAGAAGCATATTTTATGGTGTTGATACCGATTACTTCCCCTTTTATATTGAGTAGAGCACCTCCACTATTTCCAGGGTTAATAGCAGCGTCCGTTTGTAAGAAAATCATCTTATTGTAACTGTATCCATCGGACACATCCACTTCTCTATCCTTTGCGCTAATATAGCCTACTGTAACAGATTGCCCATAGCCAAGGGCATTTCCAATGGCAATTGACATCTCTCCCACTTTGATTTCATCTGAATTGCCCAGTTTAGCAATCTTAATTGAATTCATGGTATCCTGAGAAATGCTTGTAATATCCACGGATATCACAGCTAAATCTGCGATGGTATCCGTACCTTTAATAATGGCATCTGCTGTTGTATTATCAATGAAAGTAACCTGAATACTGGTTGCACCAGAAACCACATGATTATTGGTTGCTATCAGTAGTTCTTGCTCATCTTTACCTACGATAATACCAGAACCACTACCTTCTGTTTCTCCGTACTGATAGCCAAAGAAGTTTCTTGTCTCCATGGTGGTACGTATGGAAACAATAGAAGGAATGGTATCATCCACTACCTTGGTAATCTCAGATCGAGATACTTGTTGAACCATGCCAGGCTTAGTAAATTCAATCTTATATTCTTTAATAGAAGAATTCGCATCACTATCCCTTAATTGTAAGCCGTAATCTTTCGCTTCCGGATACACCTGAAACAATAAAAGCTGAAATCCAAAGAAACTAATGAATGCAATTAAACCAAAGCATATAGCCTTCATGATAAAGCCTGGAATTTTACTTTTTGGTTTTTTTAAATTCTGATTTTTTAGATCATAGGCACTATAACTAATATTGGAATATGAATTAGGAACCTGATTGGGTGGATAACTTATATTCCTATTATAATTGTAATTATAGGGATTTTGATGATTTGGATGATGGGTAACCTGCTCAGCCCAAAAACTATATTCTGGAACCCTGTGATCTGAATTATTTGAAGGACTGCTCTTAGCAGCATCATCTCTATTTGAATTAGGATTGTATTGATCCATCTCTAATCTCCTTTCGTCCTTGTCTTGTATTCTGTTAACAAAGTCTAGACTCTCTACTCTTGTTGACCCAAGTCTATATCCTCTGCTCTTATTAAGTTAAATCTAGAACATTCTACTCTTATTGGCTGGAGTCTAATTTTCCTGCTCTTATTAAGTTAGGTCTAGATTGTTCTACTCTTATTGGCTGAAGTCTAATTTCCCTACTCTTATTAAGTTAAATCTAGAACACTCTACTCTTATTGGCTGAAGTCTAATTTTCCTGCTCTTATTAAGTTAGATCTAGATCGCTCTACTCTTATTGGCTGGAGTCTAATTTTCCTGCTCTTATTAAGTTAGGTCTAGATTGTTCTACTCTTTGTGACTGGAATCTAAATTCCTTTGCCCTATTAAGCTAAGTCTAGATTTTTGCTCTGCACCAATTGACTTAAGTCTAAATTTTTCTGATCTTATTTAACTAAGTCTAGCTTGCTCAACCTATATTTTAGACAGATTCCTCTTTTTTCTATTAATACCAGCTTAAATGGGGATTATCTATCTGTCAATGGATATGGAATAAATATTTATTTTCAAATCGATTATATTAAGAATATAGCATGCTTTTGTGTTTAGTTTGTGAAAAAACCTTGAAGGGGAAATGGATTCTTTGTGATTTCTCATGGACAAAAAAGTAACAGAACCGAAAGGATTTCTTAATAAATAATCTATTGTTGAATTCTAAGCAATCTTGTATTATAGTATTAGATTAGGAAATTAGTAAAATCCAACAATTGTAGCTTTCCAAAAATTCTGGAGGTCATAAATGATTAAAGATAATCAAAAAATGTTAAACAGAATACATGTATTATTAGACGCTTGTATGATAGCCATTGCCTATATACTAGCATATTATTTGCGTTTTTATAGTGCCTTGCAAAATATTGAATTTTTTAAAGCGGAGCGAGATACCTTTTATTCTTTATTATATTATTCTCAATATCTAGTTTATATTGTACCCTTGTACCTATTAATTTATAATTTTGCTCGGCTTTACACTCCAAAGAGAAGCAAGCAAAGATGGCTGGAAATATTCAATATTATACTGGCAAACTTATTCGGTATTTTGGTGATAACTTCATCTTTATACTTTATGAAAGAATTTGATATTTCAAGAAAATTCTTTTTTATTTATTTGATCACCAATACCCTTTTATGTGCTAGCGCACGGATGTTGTTATATCATTTCTTAAGAGTCATTCGCCGGAAAGGATATAATTTAAAGCATGTAATCCTGGTTGGTTATAGTCGAGCCGCAGAGGCATATATTGATAGAATATTTGCTAATCCTCAGTGGGGATACTATATACATGGAATATTAGATGACACTATGGAAATTAACACTATGTATAAAAAAGTTCCGGTGATTGGAAACATTGATCAGCTGGAAAGTTTCCTTACAAAAATGGATTTGGATGAAATAGCTATTACCATCAGTATTAATGAATATGAAAGACTAGAAGAGATCGTTACCATATGTGAAAAATCCGGCGTTCATACAAAATTTGTGCCTGATTATTATAATTTTATCCCTACAAGACCATATACCGAAGATCTTTATGGTTTACCAGTAATCAATATAAGATATGTTCCCTTAAGCAACACCTATAACCGTGTTGCTAAAAGAATCATGGATATTGTGGGGGCTTTAGTTGCTTTAGCTTTGGCTGCTATCCCCATGTTAATTGTTGCCCTATTAATAAAACTGTCCTCCAAAGGACCTGTGATATTTTCACAGATAAGAATAGGTAAACACAATAAAGAATTTAAAATGTATAAATTTCGTTCCATGGAAGTTGTACCAGAATCTGAAGAAAAGAAAGCTTGGACTACCAGTCGGGATCCAAGAGTCACTGGCATTGGCAAATTCATTCGAAGGACAAGCATCGATGAGCTTCCCCAATTATTTAATGTTCTAAAAGGAGATATGAGCCTAGTAGGACCAAGACCAGAGCGCCCCTTCTTTGTGAAACGTTTCAAGGAAGAAATACCTAGGTATATGATAAAGCATCAGGTATCCCCTGGAATGACTGGATGGGCTCAAATCAATGGTTACCGTGGTGATACTTCCATTCGCAAGCGAATTGATCACGACCTATATTATATTGAAAATTGGAGTCTAGGACTAGACATCAAAATATTATTTCTTACGATTTTTAAAGGGTTTATTAATAAAAATGCTTACTAGTAAATGCTTACTATGTTTACCAAAAGATGTCTATGAAAAAACTTACTAAAAAGATACTTATTAAATGACGCCTTTTATATGACACTATTTAAATGACGCTTTTTATATGAAGCTTTTTATATGACACCTTTTATATGACACTTTTTTAATTATTGCTTACTAAAATATGCTTACCAACCTGTGACTTATTTATGCGACATCGAAAGGCAAGGTACTAAAGTAGGAATGAAAAGCGAAAAACAAAGAAAAAGAAGATTTATTATAATATTTGCTATACAAATTTTGCTCATTATAATTTTTATCATTGGAATACAGATAAAATCCAAGCTAAACAAGATTCAATATGATGATAGTAAAGACGAAGAGATCCAGCAAAACGAAGAAGTGGAAGAAATCGAAGGATTTCGTAATGTAGTAATCTTTGGGGTGGATTCCAGAGAGAATGCCCTAAAGAAAGGCACCAATAGCGATACCATTATTATCCTTAGCATTAATAATAAAACAAAGGATATTAAAATGGTCTCTATCTACCGAGATACCTATGTTAATATCCCAGATGAGGGCTACGATAAGATCAATGCCTCCTATTTTAAAGGTGGATATTCCCTAGCCCTGAGTACAATCAATAAAAATTTTGATTTAGATATCTCCGAATATATTACGGTTAATTTTAGAGCCGTAATTCGGTGTATTGACTTAATAGGTGGCATTACCTTGGATATTAAAGAAAATGAATTGAAATATTTAAACGGTTATGTTAGAGAATTAAATCGAATCAATGATACCAATGTTCCCGGCTTAGACCGTGCAGGTACTCAAACAGTAAATGGTACGCAAGCAGTAGCCTATGCAAGGATCCGCTATACAGCCGGAGGAGATTTTAAACGAACAGAGCGTCAACGAATTGTGATAAACAAGATGTTTGAAAAAGTAAAATCCTCCAGCCTAAGTACCATCAATACTTTAATCAATGAGATGCTACCTGAAGTATATACTAATTTAAATAGCATGGAGCTAATTGATTTGGCCAAAGATATACTATCCTATAATATCGTGGATCAGTCGGGATTTCCTTTTGAAAAGGATTCCCATACCTATCGAAAAATATCCTATGTCTTTCCAATTAATTTGTCTGAAAATGTTACCAAACTCCATGAATTCTTATTTGATGAGAAGGACTATCTTCCTTCATCAACGGTAGAGGAATACTCTGAATATATTGAAAATATTCGTGTGCAGTAAGTGATATAAAAATCTATAAAGATTCTTTCATAAAGAAAAAACGAAAGAATCTTTCTTTATGATAAAAGGGATCTGCTTTTAGTTTAGCAAGATCCCTTTTTGAGATATTAATTTCAATTTCATCATTTCAACATATTTATCGTAAGATGATTCGAGCCCCATTATAGGGTATGGTCTTTCTTTCTGTAAATGTTGCCCGGAAATTAAATATTCCGGCATATCCTTTGTTATCCCAGGCTCCACCGTAGGTTAAGATATAGGTTACATCTTTCTCCGCTAGATTGTACCAAGAATCGCAGTAATAACTTGAGGTGGTAGCTCCATTTCCAATCTCACATGGGAACATAATGAGAGAATTCTTTTTATCGTATCCCATCCGTTTGACAATCATATTGTGGGGATCACCAAACTGCTTTAGGGATAGCTGAACCTTTTGTACCGGCAATGGATAATTAATTTTTTTCGTTTTCCCATTGGGGTATTCGATATATAGGGTGGAGTTCTTTACATAAGCTTTATCCAATAGAATGGATACATTTCCCCATAGATTTTCAATTCCCCGGTATTTAAAGGAAGCATGACCGCTATGCCCAGCGATACAACCAGTCCTATAGGGAATATGGTCGGTCTCCCCATTCTTACAGGGAATGCAGGTGATTCCAGTTTCCCTTTCTATGATATCCACTGGTTCGCCGGAAAAAACAATTTCAAATGTTTTATCATCTACAGGATTAATCTCCAGGATTTCCCTTTGATACTTCCCTGGTTTATTCTTATATTCCTTCCAACTGTTTAAGATCGAGACTGCATCGCCCACACGAAATCTTCTAGTCATCACTGAATTTACTACAAAGATACGATTGGTTTCCATTTCCGATCGAATTGCATAATAGGAAGTGCTTTTATCCCTTAATAAGTAGGGCAATAATACATTGCCTGTGAATATAGATTGGGAATCTAAAATGGCTGTTTCTACGATAAAAAGTTTTTGAACTGCTAATATGGTAAGCAAATCACATACTGCAAATCCATTGGAATTCTCAGCCAACTCCCTAAGCTTTACCAAGGATCTTTTAATGAGAGGGAAGGAATTACTCATGCTTCGAAGTTGTTTCTTACGAATATTGGATAAATATGCCCCAATATAAATACGCTTTAATTTCTTTTCCTCGGTAACAAAGGCGGGATCTATTTTAAACCCTTCTTGCTTGGTTGGGCTAATCCACAAATACTCATAATCATCGATAATTTCCCGCTTGGTATAAAACCTGGGGATCTCAACCATGATATTCCCTACGCTACCATCTAATTGAAAGCCTTCCTCACCCTGATAAATCACTTTACGTTTGCCGTTCTTTTTAAATCGAACAGCACAGATTTTCATATCTGACCAAGGATAGATGTAATCAAAGTCATTTTCATATGGACTGGCAAACTGATCCTCAATCATATAATTGAAGCGCAATCCTTTGGCATCCCCTACCCGTTCACAGATTGGGTTGCTATCCTTTAAGCTCCAACGTACACCATAAATTCCTGAACGAATCGTCTCCCGTTCCCCTTCTTCCCAAGAAACTTCTAATTGATAATTTGTCCCATCAACGGAAATTCGTTTTCCTGCTTCAAATTCAATTTCTCCAAGATCTAGGGGTGTGTTTTGATTCAATTTATCTTTTACCAAGACCCAAGTACCATTTTCATAAACAAGGTACTCATCTCTACTTAAGTCTGGTAACTGGATATGCTTTTCTTTATAGGTTTCATAATGAGTTGGAATTTTTCCATATTCAATCTAAAGTCGATCATCCATTTCATAGGATTTCCCATCCTTGCAATAAAAAAATACTCTGGCATAAAGTGCCTCTGGTGGGATATCTACCTTGGAAATGGTCTTATCCTGAACTACATCCGTTGGAATTTTATATTTTTGTGGTTTTCCAACCTCTGTAATAATTTTATTATCCGCAGTTTTAAACTGCCAGGTGGATCGGTTATGAGCAGTACCACTTAGGACAAGACTTTTCCCTTGTTTTGATAGGACTGGGAACCATTTGCTTGTCTTACATTTTTTTAGAAAATTGGCTCTTAATTTTTCTTTTCCATATAGTAGATAGCCGTTATCATAAGTGCCATCATAAAGATTTTTTCCATAAATAGAAAGAGTACGGTTCTCTATATTGTTTTGTAACGGTTTAATTATAATTTTTAATGAACTATCTGCCTTGCATATTAATATATCATGACCAGATATGGTTATTTTTCTTCTATTTAGTGTCTCTTTACTCACATTATTCTGAAGCATAAGATGTCCTTTCTATCTATCCGTACATTCTATCGTTACCCTTATCTTAACACTCTATCTATATGTTTTATCCTTACACCGTATCAGCTTCTTTATCCCTACACTCTATCTAAGCACTTTAATCTAACTTTCTATCTATATAGCTTATTGGTACACTCTATCCTCATACCTTACTAGCGTACTCTAACCTTTACCTCATTCGTACACTTTATCCTTATACTTTACTAGTGTACTCTTACCTTTACCTTATTGGTACACTCTATCTTATACCTTATTGGTGTACACTAACCTTTACTTTATTGATACTCTATCTTATACCTTATTGATTTACTCAATTCATATACTTTACTGGTATATTCTATCCATAAATTTTACTGATATATTCTATTTTACATGTAAAACAAAATATCCAATTATAAATCCTTGGATCTATTTCAGATCTAAGGACTCTTCTAAAAATCTTAAGGAAGATTGTTTTAAATCTTCAATTCTCTTTCTTAATCCCTCCTTATCATGGATAAAAAAGCGATTAAAATCTGTAAACTCATTCACATTGTATATGATATGAGATTCCAAATTCAGTTGAGTTAGCAAGTCTACTGTTCTGCTTCCAGTATCGGAATGAAGCATCGACAAAAATGGTTTCTCGTAAAGAATAGAGAATACAGTTCCATGGAAGGAATTTGTAATGACATATTCAGCGGATTTTATTAGGCCTAAAAACTCACCAGCATCTGCTGTATAAAAAGGTGGTAGCTGATTTTTAAAGCCCTTGGTTGGTCTTCTTTGAATAATGGGTAGCCCAAGACCTATGGAAATTTTATTGGCTAGCCTAACCACCTCATTATTGCGCTCCATCATATATACCAAAATATAAGGCTCCTTAATTTTACTTTCCACCTTTATTTCATCATAATCCTGAACTTGCAGTAACATGGTTGGATCCAGTACTACCTCAATCTTCTTATCCGTCAATTCTTTTATAGAATCCACAATACTGCTCTCACGGACTGAGACGGCCGTAAATCCCTCTAAGCCACGGCTAAAATCTTCTTTGTATTTGGGGTGGATAAAATCACTTCCCACACTGGCTGCATAAGCTATCCTCTTCTTTCCTGGCTCAGCAAATTCAAGAAAATAAGATGGATCATATCCACCGGTATGATCTACGTTCCAGACCTGATCCGATCCTACGATATAAGCATCCAGATTTAGTTTTGCTTTCGCTAGTTGGTCATAGCTTTTAAAATCACCTATCAGATTATAATTCTTATTTAAAAAATGGATGAATTTATTGTATCGTTTTAAACTATCCCGATTCCTAAGGTATAGTTTGAATCTCTTTAGCAGCCTTCCCATTCCCTGGGTACCAACCATGGGATCATACAAATCGTCAATTACGTCCGGATGATAATGGATGACGCCTGCCTCTACACCATAATTTTTTAGAACCTTTTGCAATGCCCAGGTTTGCAAATTCGCCCCATAATTATTGGCGCTGTGAAATGTTATGACTCCTGCCTTCATGCTGCGTCACCTCCCTTAATATCTTTTTCATTGGAAACAATGCTTCTTCATTATAGTAGATATTATTTGCTTTTTTCTTTAATAAATCAAACTCTTTTGTTGCCACCACAAGAGTATATAAAGGAAAACGTTTCAGAAAATATCTCACCTGTTTTCGATATTTTCGGTTATCCTTATATTTTTCATAATCAAAGTACTTAAAATTATATACGGTAGTATCTGCCATCAAGGAACACATATGACCTACCATACGATCAAACTCGGACTGATGGATGACATAATCAAATTGAACATCTCCGTAGTATTTTTGAATTTCTCTCTTCAAAATCTGATCCATTCGATTGCCATTTCCTATACCAAACTTTAAGTATAGTTTGCTAAGGATATAATCCGATCTTGTATAATTAACCTCATAAGTAATTGGTATATAATTAATTTCTTTTCGAAGCAGAGAAAGCATATGGGTATTCTTTCTAGCTCCTCCTGCCTTCATGCTTACATAGACATCATAACGATCCGTATTAATGCCATTTATGGTATTGATTAATTTATGAGTATAATCATCATCTTTCAAACTACGGATAAATACCAATACTTTTTTCTTTGCTGGCGGTGTAATTTGTTCCACTTTAAACTTATCCTTAATCTCTGTCTGTCCAAAGAGAAGGGTTTCCATCACCTGTCTAGGTGTATCCAAGCTATCATAGGAACAGAATTTGGCCTGGAAGTCAGGATAAGCCTTTTTACCGGAATTTAACCCTTCTATCAGTTCTTCCACGGTTTCCACCTTAGGTAACTCTAAGGATTCTAGGTCAAAATACAAGCCTCTGCCATCGGCATATTCTTCCCGGTCATAGGTGAATAGGATAATCTTTCTCCCTGTTACCCCATAATCGAACATAATACTAGAATAATCCGTTACCAAGGCATCACTGGCATTTAAGAAATCATAGGTTTCATATCCTGCTGGGAATTCTTTAATATGTTTGAAGCCGGAATAATCCAACTCATTTTTTACAAAAGGATGTAATTTCACATAAAAAACTTGAGAGGAAGTTAGGCTCTTATCAATCTGTGTGAAGAAAACCCCTAGTCTCTCTAATTGTTTCGCTGTTTCCTTTTTATGAAGGAGTCCTCTCCAAGTAGGCATATAAACGATGACCTGTTTATTGGATAAGCCACATTCCTTCCGTATCTGTTGATACCGGTCCGGCTTACAAAATACCGAGTTTCTTGGATAGCCGGCCACTAACATTTTTCCTGGATAGATATTCTTTATCATATAATCCTCTTGGAATACATCCTTGGAGAAATCATTTTGATAGAGCAAATAATCTGCAATCAAAAAGTTTCTCTGAACATTACCTAAGGCATATTCCCTAGCGGGTACGATTCTACCCATAGCCTTTAGAGG
>DUNZ01000083.1 GCA_012839085.1 Clostridiales bacterium | reverse complement strand
CACCTCAACCAATTTTATTGAACACTAGTTTGTTCATCTTGCATATAAAAACAAATATTTATTTGTTAATTTTTTATCCACTATTTTGATTATACCACAAAGTGTTTTTTTGTAAAATGTTTTTTAATGATTCAAAATAACAAAGCAAGAATCATACAAATCAAACCATATTTATTTACTTTCTTACTTATATTTTGGATTGCATAGACTTTTATATTCAATTTGCAAATATAAAAACTTAGGGAAATCCATCATAGATTTCCATAATTAAATCCTATTATGCTTTCCTTTCATTATACCAAACTTATGCGATTTTGTAACTGTTGAATGAACTCTGGACATTCCTTGCTAAGATTTTGAATATTTTCCTGATTATCATCCAAAATAATCGCAATACGACCATCCATATCTTCAATAAATTGCATAATTTCTTCTGTTTTTGAAGCCTTTAAATCTCCAGCCTGATGTATAACCATACAGCAATCCATCAAGGTTTGCTTTTTTGACATAAGATCCAATGTGTTTAATTTGGATGCTGTAATTTTTGCCATTTTTAAACTCTTAATTCTTCCAACTTTATAGAAAAATACAGATAAGGCCTGAATTAATTGAAGCCGATCCCTTTGATTATCACCAGCAACAATCATTAACAAATTCCTACTATGATCCAATAATAATATGTTCTCTAGACAATTCACTAACTGTCCTTTAAAGGATTTCCTATGTAAAAAATCTTTAAAACTTTCTTCCACTGAAAATCCTAGCTTTTGTGAAAGGCTGAGTAATCTCCTTTCATCCTCTTCCCCATCGTCATCCTTTGTTATTTCTAAATCCTCATTATCATCCTGATCCTCTGTATTTAGAATGGTTTCAACCTCTGCTTTTAAATTATCTGCTCTTCTTTTTAAATCCTCGATTATTTTCTTCTTATCTCTCTCACCAGTAAAATAGGCCTTTAACAGTTTTGCCTTCTCTACATATTTTCCCTCACCAAACCAAAGTATGATATCCGAGCATTCATTCACACATTCTTCTTCCATACCAGCTTTATAATAAAGTTTTGCCAACTCATAAGCATATTGCTCAATATATTCTATTTTCTTTAAAATTACAAGAGTTAATATTAATTTTTCAAAGGGTTCGCCCTTGATTTTATCAATTTTGTAACGAAATATGTACTTATAAGAATCCTTTGGAGCAATTTCTATAAATTCCTCCAAATATTTTTCTGCATCATCGATATAACGCAGTTTTATAGCTACTGTTACCAATTGATAGATAACCTTTTTTGTCTTGTGCTTATCATAGATTTTTAATAAAAATTCATAGGCTTCTTCATACCTTCCACTATTCATATAAACATCTACAACAAGGTTTAAGTCCCTTAATTTTTTTATTCTTCCTTTATCAAGGTTATCGCAAATCTTCTGGGCAGATATAAAATCCCCCTCTTTGACTTTTTTCCTAATCTGTTCAAATTTAATAATATTTTCATATCTTCCCATGCTACAACCTCCCTCACTCCTATACGCCAAAGGATAATATATTTCAATCACATAGTATTTACGCCCTCAATTACTATTATATACTATAATTCGATGCACAAAAAGGGGATTTTGTCTTATTTTTTCATTCTTTTTATGAAATTTTGTAATAAAAAAAGAAATGCCCCAGCATTTCTCATAATTTTATATTAAATTCCGTGCGTCCTTCTTTGAATGATTACCATAGGCGTTACCTTTACAGTTAACTCGGCTCAGGCTTCCTTACGGCACACAGGAGTTTTCGCTTAGTGCTGCTCCATTCCTGGCCTGACACGGTTCACGAATTCCTGTTGCGTAAGACCCAAACGTCAACATCACTTATAAAGGGCTGCCCTACAGCAGATCACCCGAGGAAGAACATCACCCCTGCTGTAGCGGATTGCAGGTACAGGGCACCGCTATCTCCCCGGCTGCACGGAAATTTTTTGACTTATTTAATTGTAGAAATTGCAGCAACAACTGCAAATCGTATGCCCAGTATAAAACTTTTAACCTAAGTTGTCAACCCTCAAGCTTTTCCTTTTTATTTCTAATTCTTAACTCACGAAAGAATTTTTGTAAAATATCGGTACACTCTTTTTCCATAATACCAGTGGTCAATTCCACCTGATGATTGAACTCTTCCATCTGTAATAAATTCAATATAGATCCAGCACAACCGGCCTTGGGGTTCATGGTACCAACGACCACTTTTTTTATTCTTGCTTGTACAATGGCACCTGAGCACATCTGGCATGGTTCCAAGGTTACATACATAATGCAATCTTCCAGTCGCCAGTCTCCCATAACTTTACTAGCCTTTTCAATTGCGATTAATTCCGCATGGGCAAGAGTTGTTTTTTTGGTATTTCTTTTATTATAGCCTCTGCCAATTATTTTATCCTGATATACAATTACACATCCGATTGGTACTTCTCCCAGAAGGTAAGCTTTATTTGCCTGCTTTAGTGCCTCCCGCATAAATTTTTCATCCATTGACTATCGGTTCCTTTTCTTATGGACTATCATAAATAAATCTGATATATTGATTTTATCATAAGCATTTTGAGGTGACAATATGCAAATCAATGGCTTTAACAAACTTACCTTATTAGATTACCCAAAACATCTGGCTGCTACCATATTTATCGGTGGATGTAATCTTAGATGTCCATTCTGTCATAATGCATCCCTAGTAACCAGTCCTGGATCCCAGCCTGTATTTCCAAAAGAAGAAGTTCTGTCTACCCTGGCTAAAAGAAAAGGCATCTTAGAAGGTGTTTGTATCACTGGAGGGGAACCGACCCTTTATACAGAGCTTCCTGATTTTATTAAAGAAATAAAAGATCTGGGTTTTAAAGTAAAATTAGATACCAACGGTACCAATCCCTCCATGATGAAGAGCTTGGTAGCTGACAAACTTATTGATTATGTAGCCATGGATATTAAAAATTCAAAAGAAAAGTATCCCCTAACATCCGGAATTCAAAAGCTATCCATAGATAAAATAGAAGAAAGCATTTTCTATCTTTTATCAAATTCAGTGGACTACGAATTCCGTACCACAGTAGTTGCAGAACATCATCAAGAAAGTGATATGCACTCCATCGGCCAATGGATTCAAGGAGCCAAGTCCTATTATTTACAAGCATATCAAGATTCAGGTGATATACTATCTCCCGGTTTAAGCTGTCCACCAAAAGAAACCCTATTAAGATTTACCCATATTCTATCCGATTACATAGAATATGTTGCTCTTCGTGGAATAGAATAAAATAGTAATAGGTAAGGGGCATAGTCTATGACTAAATTAGAAACGGATTCTTTGCTACTTAAAACCTTGTATAAAGACTCGGCTTCTATGGTTTTAGATTTTTATAAAGATAATAAAGAAATCTTTGAACCCTGGGAACCAGAACGAGCGAATAATTTTTATACCCTCGCTTATCAAAAAGCTTCCCTTTCTGCTGAATATCATCTGATGCTAGAAGGAAAGCTTTTAAGGTATTGGGTTTTTTTAAAAGATAATCCGAATCAAATCATAGGTTCTGTATGCTTCCAGAACTTTCTTATGGGACCCTATCGTAATTGTAGCCTGGGTTATAAATTTGATTACCGCTATCATCATCAAGGATATGCTTACAAAAGTGTACGAAAAGGAATTGAATACATGTTTGAGCAAAGGCATATGCATCGAATAGAGGCATATATTATGCCAAATAATCTACCATCCATAAGATTAATTGAGCGTTTACATTTTCATTTTGAAGGTTTATCTATTTCCTATGCTAAAATAGCTGGTAAATGGACAAATCATAATTGTTACGCCTTGATTAACCCAAAAGAGATTCTATAATTTTATAACAACATACCAGTAACCAAAATCTCCAGGCTTCAATTCTCTTTTACGAATGGATTTAAAATGATCAAAGCCAAACATCTTTGCCATAAATCGTTCCCTATTGTGATAGACCCCAGGTACGCCTAAAATGTAACGGCTGCCATACTGATCCTGCATTTTGGCAAATATCAAGTGCCGGTAGCTGTAAAAACCATGAAGAAGAAAACTATTATTACTAAGCCCCCAAAGCTGTGAAGGCAAATATCCGATATCTTTGGGTTCGATCTTTACACAAATGGTAACTTGGTTATCCTCAAAAGGATACATTCTTGGATAATGATTAAAGAACTTAAGGGCGATGGGATGCTCCTGACTAGCATCTTCTTCGTCTCTTTTCTTTTCCCCTTCTATTCTATCACCACTTTGTTTGAAGGCTCCTACTTCTTGCTCCATAGCCTTTTCTAAGACTTGTTCCCTTTCTTCTTGAGACAAAGTTTCCTTCTCTTCCTGATGGGATTCCTCCTCCGCTTCTATTTTTCCATGGGTGTTATCCACATCAATCGTTCTTTCCTCTTCTTCCACCTTGCCTTCTTTTAATACTTCCTCTTCCATGAGTAATTCGTTTTTCGCAACTTTTTTGCCCTCAGGATTCTCTTGTATGTTTTTTGTAGACGAATCCTCATCCTTGGATAGGAGAATGTTACCCAAAGGATCCTTGGGATACTTCTCTAACTGGGAAGCTTGGCTAATCCCTAGCCGTTCTACCGTCTTCCATCCTCTAGGCATCTTATACTTAGGGATACAATCCTCCTCATGAGCGGATCGAAGAATTTCTCTCCCCTTTTCCTCCTGGATTTGACTGGCTTCTATGTATGCATATAGATCTGAGACCTCATGTTTAAGTTCTGGAGGACTTTCATCCCTCTGGATTACTTCTGTCTTATCCTCTTTAGGCTTAAGAGCTTCCATGACCTCCCTTGCAACGATTGGTTTATCATCCCATTCTGTTCCAAAGAAAATTCTTTCATTCAGAAAAAGCAGTATCCCACCGATATCGGAAAGACCATATCCGGAGCCCATAATATTGTTTCTATCCATTATAAATCTAGTATCAATCAAATGACCTTTTAGTACAGCATCACCCAGGTATATTAGTTCCACATCCCCTGCCTTTCTCTGTATCAGATAGGTGGGAAAAATGCTATCCGGTTGCCCAAGCAACTGCATGTGCAAGGTTATTTTGCACTGTCCGCCCCTTGCCTCGATCCTTGCATACCCTATATTTTTTCTCTTAACCCCGTCCTCATATTGATACATATAAGAAACCATCCGTTTATAATCAGCCAAAAAATCACTCCTTATCTTCCCTATATTCGAATTCCAATTTCTAGATTCTATTCAATATATTCCAAGGATAGTCCCTTTATTACACTTCTTAGCACTGAAGAAGCTGAAGTGATTATTAGCATATTAAAAAACAGCTCCTTTCTTCTAAGAAGAAATAGGAAGCTGTTTTTAAAATTAAAGTCTTAACTTGGTTTAAACTTACTACTAAATTACTGCAAGCTAAACCCCTCTGATTTCCTTATGAAACTCTTGTAATGATTTCACACCCACAGCGCTATTGCTTTTTATTTCTTTGATGCCTGCTATGGTTGCCTTGGCTGCTGCTATGGTAGTTACATAACTAATCTTTGCCTTAATGGCTGCCTTACGAATATAACTATCATCGTTGGCACTTCTCTTATCAATGGGAGTATTGACAATAATATCAATCTTACCATTGGTTACCGCATCTATGATGTTTGGTCTACCTTGATGTAATTTAAATATCTTTTCTGCCTTAATGCCATTTTTTTTGATCAAGTCATAGGTACCTCCAGTGGCTAAGATCTGGAAGCCTAAATCTGCAAAGCCTTTTGCTACTTCTACAACCTCTGCTTTATCACGATCATTTACACTGATTAAAACAGTACCGGAAAGAGGAAGTGGGGTTTTGGTTGCTTCTTGTGCCTTATAAAATGCTTCCCCGAAGGTTGTAGCCAATCCAAGAACCTCCCCTGTGGAACGCATTTCTGGGCCTAAGACAGGATCCACCTCTGGAAACATATTAAAAGGAAATACGGCTTCTTTGACCCCATAATGGGAAAACTTACTTTCCTTTCGATTAGCAATCGGGGATGGTCTTCCTGTTATCTTTCCAACAATAATCTCAGTGGCTAACTTTACCATCTGTATATTACATACTTTGGATACCAGTGGAACTGTCCTTGAAGCCCTCGGATTTGCTTCCAGAACATATACCTTATCATTTTCAATGGCATATTGCATATTCATAAGACCACATACATTTAATTCCTTGGCAATCTTCATGGTATACTCTTTTATGGTATTAATATTTTCTTCTGATATATGAAGGGATGGTATCACACAGGCAGAGTCTCCAGAGTGGATACCAGCCAATTCTATATGTTCCATAATTGCGGGTACAAAGGCATCTACTCCGTCACTTATGGCATCTGCTTCACATTCTAAGGCATTGTGTAAGAAGCGATCGATTAAAATTGGTCTGTCTGGCGTTACCCCTACGGCTGCCTTCATATATACCTCAAGGCTTTCATCATCATGAACAATCTCCATCCCCCTACCTCCAAGCACATAGGAGGGACGTACCATCACTGGATAACCTATTTTTCTAGCAATTTGTAAAGCTTCTTCCACATTGACAGCCATACCGGATTCCGGCATAGGAATTTGTAATTGATCCATGATTTCACGGAAACGATCTCGATCCTCAGCTAAATCAATGGTCTCGGGTGAGGTACCCAGAATATTTACTCCATTGTCTCTTAACTCTGCTGCCAAGTTTAAGGGTGTTTGTCCTCCAAATTGAGCAATTACTCCCAGAGGCTTCTCTTTTTCGTAAATACTTAATACATCCTCCACGGTTAAGGGTTCAAAATACAATTTATCGGAGGTATCATAATCCGTTGAAACAGTTTCTGGGTTACAGTTAACCATAATCGTTTCAAAGCCTAACTCTTTTAAGGCAAAGGCTGCATGAACGCAACAATAGTCAAATTCAATCCCTTGTCCAATTCTATTGGGTCCTCCTCCCAGAATCATAACCTTAGGTTTATCCGAAGTCTGAGACAAATCCTGATTTAAGTGGTAGGTAGAATAATAATATTTGGCATCCTTAGTACCACTAACATGTATTCCATCCCAAGACTGTACAATTCCCCCCTTGATTCTAGCTTTACGAATTTCACTTTCATGAATGTCTAATATTTGACTTAAATACTTATCTGAAAAGCCATTTTCTTTGGTAGTCTTTAAAAGTTCTAGCGGTGGTAGCGATCCCTGATATGCTTTTAATGCTTCTTCTTCATCTACTAATTCCTTCATCTGCTCAATAAAATATGGTTTAATTTTGGTCAACTCATGAAGTTGCCCCACCGTTGCACCTTTTCTTAAGGCCTCATACATAATAAATTGACGCTCACTGCTTGCTACATGGAGCATATTTAAGAGATCATTTTTTGACTTGCTTGCAAAGTCCTTTGCATACCCCAGTCCGTAGCGACCAATTTCTAGACTTCGTATGGCCTTTTGAAATGCTTCCTTATAGGTTTTTCCTATACTCATAACTTCGCCCACAGCACGCATCTGGGTACCTAGTTTATCCTCTGCCCCTTTGAACTTTTCGAAGGCCCAACGGGCAAATTTTACTACCACATAATCTCCATTGGGTACATATTTATCTAAGGTTCCATACTTACCACAAGGAATATCCTCTAAATTAAGGCCCACTGCTAACATGGCGGAAACAAAAGCAATGGGAAAACCTGTTGCCTTGGAAGCAAGGGCTGAAGATCTTGAAGTTCTGGGGTTTATTTCAATAACAATAATCCTACCGGTTTTGGGATCATGGCCAAATTGAACATTGGTACCACCAATCACCTGGATGGCTTCTACAATCTTATAGGCCTGTCGTTGTAATTCCATTTGTAATTCCTTAGAAATGGTCAACATTGGAGCGGTACAGAAGGAATCCCCGGTATGCACTCCTAGGGGATCTACATTTTCTATAAAACATACGGTGATCATTTTTCCACTGGAGTCCCGGATTACCTCCAGCTCTAGTTCCTCCCAACCAAGGATGGACTCTTCTACCAAAACCTGTCCTACCATACTAGCTTGAAGACCACGAGAAACCACGGTTTTTAATTCTTCCACATTATAAACCAGGCCACCTCCGGCACCACCCATGGTATAGGCCGGACGAATAACAACCGGATAACCCAATTCATCTGCAATTGCAAGTGCTTCCTCTACGGTATAAGCTACTTCACTTCTTGCCATCTCAATACCAAGTGAATTCATGGTTTTCTTAAATTCAACCCGATCTTCCCCCCGCTCTATGGCATCCACCTGAACTCCAATAACTTTTACATTGTACTTCTCTAGAACACCGGCTTTACTCAACTCCGCACAAAGATTTAAGCCCGATTGACCCCCTAGATTGGGTAAAAGAGCATCTGGTCTTTCTTTTTCAATAATCTGAGTTAGCCGTTCCAAATCCAGGGATTCAATATAGGTAACATCCGCTGTGTCTGGATCTGTCATTATGGTTGCAGGATTTGAATTAACCAAAACAATTTCATAACCTAACTTTTTCAGCGCCTTACAAGCCTGTGTGCCGGAATAGTCAAATTCACATGCTTGCCCTATAATAATGGGGCCTGATCCAATAATTAAAATCTTGTTTATATCTTCTCTTTTCTTCATACCAGATCCTCCTTCTGCTCTATGTAATAAAAAAGGGCAAAAAAAATTTGTTTTTTTCTCCCTAGCAGCAATACTTTACCATGTTTATTGTTATATATCATAATTGATAACT
>DUNZ01000009.1 GCA_012839085.1 Clostridiales bacterium | reverse complement strand
TCAACCTTGTCAATGTAATCATGTTTATGGTCAAATATAATTTTTATAGAATAAAAAATTAGTAGAATATATGAGTTGGTAGAATAAAAAGAGCAGGATACAACTTAGTGAACTGACCTCTAAAGTAGAACCTAACAATCTCTAGCTTTAGGGGTCATTTCATATAAATTGCTCCTGCTTTTTTATTTCGAATTATATTATTTAGAATGAAATATCATTTTTAATGAAATCTTGTAGCATTTGAATGTTTATGGAAGTCGATATCATTGCTTGCTTTAATGTCTAATTTTATTGATCAAAGGTATTGCTGTAATATTCTTCAATGAGGCGATCCAGATATGCTGGATTTTGTTCGCCGAATTCCTTTACCAACATTTCATGAATAAGTTCTGTATTTCGAATATAGTTTAATTCTTCGGAGATAGAATCATTTTTATGAATTTTGAAGAATTCTTCTGTAATATTTTCCTTTAACCATTGGTTAATTTCTTCTGTCCTTTTGTTTTCCGCTGCAATTTCTTCCTTTACTTTCTTTGCTTTCTTATGAGTGCTAAAGCCTATATAGAGGAAGAATAGGCATAAAGCGCCAAGTATAATCTCAGCAAACCAACCATTTAAGATGTTAATAATACCTGCAATATTTAAGAATACCACAATCAGTCCGGCGACACCGAATAATACAAAGGTAAATACCGTTGAAGTTAAGTCTTTGTATTGATCTGCTTTCATGATATATTCCGTTGACTTGGGCTGGATTTCTTCTTCATCTTCGAAAGTTTCAAGAGCTTCCAGTTCTTCTTCTTTTCCTTCTGTTTCGGAATCTGAGATGTCGCCCATGGAAGCATCTACAAAGCTATCGATATACCTATCATCTTCGGAAGATTCCATAGGATATTCATTGTTTTCAGTCATATCTTCATTAAGTTCGGTTGAGGTAGTCATTTTCTCTTTTCGGTCTGCCTTGCTAAGTTCTACGAAGTAGAAAGCTTGGTAAAGTTTTTTGGCATTCTTATATTGGTCGGATGGAACGGATACAATATAGACCTCATTTTCCTCATCAAAATCTACCTTTGATTCTAAGCCGGAATATTTATAATAATTCACCAGCTTATCAGCAATTACTTTGTTTTCAGCCTGAAAGAAGGGAAGATAACCTTCTTCCTCAGAAAGGTTTTCAATCAATTTTGTATCACAGTCGGGACAGGTGACAGCTTGTTTATGCTCTCTTTGACAGTTTGGACACCAAGGCATAATATCAACTCCATTCATTTATAATTGAAACAGTATTGTTTATACTTATAGCATGGATTTCGATTTCATAATATCTATTACTATTCTGCAATAAATCTATGGTATACTTTTTTGCCTTTTCGAACCAAGATAGCACCATTTTCATCAAAATCTTTATCAGTAAATACCTTATCAAATTCGGTGATTTTCACATCATTTACCGAAACACCACCTTGTTGGATGGTTCTTCTGGCATCGGAACGGGAGGATGCTAATTTGGAATCACACATCATGGTGATTAAATCAATTCCCTCAGCAAAACGGCTTGCAGGGTAGGAGGTTGTAGGCATATCGTCGGAAATTCCCCCTGTGCGAAAGAGAGCTCTTGCGGCTTCCTGTGCTTTGATCGCTTCTTCTTCCCCATGAACAATCTTTGTGATTTCAAAGGCTAATACTTCCTTGGCATGGTTGATTTCAGCACCTTCTAGGGCACCCAATCTTCTTACTTCATCCATGGGTAAGAAGGTTAGAAGAGCAAGACATTCTTCAACTTTAACGTCCTCAATATTTCTCCAGTACTGATAGAATTCATAAGGGCTTGTCTTGTTTGGATCTAGCCAAACAGCACCCTTCATAGTTTTACCCATCTTAATACCATCGCTGGTGGTTAGAAGTTTAAAGGTTAAGCCAAATGCCGGCTTTTGCTCCTTACGACGGATTAGTTCAACACCACCAATAATATTGGACCATTGGTCATTTCCGCCTAATTGCATCGTACAATTATACAATTTATTTAATTTCCAAAAGTCGTAGGACTGCATCAACATGTAGTTGAATTCAAAGAAGGTAAGACCTTTTTCCATTCTTTGTTTATAGCAATCAGCAGAAAGCATTTTATTTACAGAGAAATGAATTCCGATTTCTCGTAAGAATTCAACATAGTTTAAATCCAATAGCCAATCAGCATTATTTGCAAGAATAGCCTTATCATTATCAAAATCAATGAATTTGGATAACTGTTTTTGGAAACATGCCGCATTATGGTCAATGGTTTCCCTGGTCATTAGGGTACGCATATCGGATTTTCCTGATGGGTCACCAATCATTGTTGTACCACCGCCTAGAAGGGCAATAGGTCTGTGACCAGCCCTTTGCATATGCATCATCGCCATGATGGTTAGAAAGTGACCGGCGGTCAAGCTGTCAGCAGTTGCATCAAAGCCTATATAAAAGGTAACGGATTCCTTTCCCAATAATTCTCGAACTTCATCTTCGTGGGTACATTGTTCGATAAACCCACGTTCCATTAGTATGTCATATACATTTGTAGACATGGTATTCCTCCTTCAATCTAACTTTCATCAGTTAAAGACATTATAAATTAAAATATATGAATTTTCAATGAGTTTTCAAAGAATCCCAAATCTCTGGTTTTTCAGCCTTAGCTACTGCTAAGTAACGTAAGTAAGCGAAAGTGTCTCCAATCGGGTAGTTTTGACGAGGTTATATCATCAGATATGGATGGGTATGATCCGTTACTATGGGACCAGCCATTTTTTTGCAGATTCAAATGCAGATTCCAATAAATTAAAGATGAATGAGGAATTACAAAAAGTGTAAGTTCAATACGAAAAAAGGTTAAGAAAAGGATGAAACAAAGATTTAGACAAAAGACTAGACAAAAGATAGGAGCAAAGATAGAAACAAAGATAGAAACTAAGATTAGGAACAAAGAAACAAAGATTAGAATCAAAGATTTAGATAAAAAAGATAGAAAAAAATCAAAAAATTCCAATAAAGAAATAACTACTTGGAAAATTTCCTTATAAGATTTTCCAAGTAGTATACTGTGATATAAATATTAATCTGTTTTTCAAATTTGTTTAACTATAATTAATTCGGTTCGGCTAACTGAGTGCAATTAAAGTAAGTAATCCTTGGTTTACCATCCAACTTCTCCATATAAACCTCACCCTTAGCAGAAGCCGAATGATCGATATTATCCCCTAGAAGTTTCAAATCCACTTTGTAATCAAATTTTTTCTTGGTCTTGCTCGATTCTTCTGTGGTGATTTTGATTTTTTCTACCGATATGGTACATTGGTTATCACTAGAATATTGCTTGTTCCATAGGATGGTACGGGACATAATAAATTTCTCTAAAGAATCTTCTTCAAAGAAATCCTCATATCGTTCGATTTCCCTATCCACATATTCTTCTGTTATAAAATTTTCAGGAACAACTTCATCAACTGTATAGTACTGTGTTAAAAATTCTTTTAAGATGGTTTTTTCATTGCTACTTTTTTTGAAGATAATAAAAGCAGCTATTCCTAAAAGGACCAAAAGCACTATAATAATGATGTATATGTTTTTTTTCTTCATGATACACCTCCTTTTAAAAGGGAACAACAATGCAGAATAAATAGTACTGTTGTTTATCACTATTATTTATTGTATAAAAAATTGGAAACCTGATAAATAAGAGTTAGAAGTATATCCATATGATTTTGTCCATATATAATTGTACGATGTACAATCTTCTTGTGAAGCTACAGTAGCATAAGTACCTATCGACTGCCCAACATAAGGATCACCTTCGCTAACAAATACTATTTTACAATTTTTACATTGATAGCAACATCCCGAGCAAATTGGTTGAGAAGTATCCGGATATTCACCATAATAAGCCCAACCCCAGCCTTTTGTTACCATGTAATGGTACCGACCATAAGGGCATGGGGATTCAACATAAGGCTGAATAAATTCAGGTTCACAGCCAAGACCGTGGAAACTCACATCTTTGTTAACTTCTTGTGCATAAATATTAAGTGCTGGACTGTTAACTACAGTAACAACTAACAGAAAAACTGTTACGAGTTTTCTTAGTGTTTTCATAATAAATCCACCTTATATAAGTTACTCTCATAAATTTCTAACCTATTTGTTATGTTCATAATCTTAATGGTAGCAAAAATTATATATGTTATATGACTTACTTTTTACGGTACCATTAATTTCCTTTTTAATTAAACATAGAATCCCATATATTGTCAAGTGTTTAACGAATTTATTTATATCCTCAATTGACCCCTCGATTGACCTATTTTTATATAATTATTGAATTATTTGATACTGATTATAGGTTTAGATTGTCATTACTAATCTTAATGCTTCATTTAATAGATATGATAGGGATTATAATGAAGGAATGACAATTGTCATAATCAAATTATAACAGCCGTCACTTTCCCCAAACTCCAATCTCTTATATGATAGATGTAGAAAGAATCAGAATAAAACACATATTGGAGGGGAAGTCATGGCCTTTGTAGAAATTAAAAATCTAACGAAATATTATGGAGAACTTTGCGCTGTTGATCATTTGAATATCTCTGTTGAAGAGGGGGAAATCTTTGGACTGATCGGACCCAATGGAGCCGGAAAATCTACGACACTTCATGTAATCACTACCTTAACGGATTTTGATAAGGGTGAAGTAATCATCGATGGACTGGATCTAAGGAAGGATAAGGTTAAGATAAAGCAGCTAATTGGAATGGTACCGCAAGATATCGCAGTATATGACCACCTGACTGCCTTGGAAAATGTAAAATTCTTTGCTTCTTTATATGGCCTCCGAGGAAAAGAGTTAACCAAGGCTTCCAAAGAAGCTTTGGATTTCGTGGGGCTGAGTGATCGCTTATCCCTAAAGCCAAAGCATATGTCTGGAGGAATGAAGCGAAGATTAAATATTGCCTGTGGAATTGCCCATGGACCCAAATTCATTGTTATGGATGAACCTACCGTTGGAGTAGATGCCCAATCCAGAGAACATATCTTAAATTCCATTCAAATACTTCGGGAGAGGGGGGCAACGGTAATCTATACCTCCCACTATATGAATGAAGTAGAGATTATTTGCAATCGCATTGCCATTATTGATAAAGGGAAATTAGTTGCCTCCGGTACGAAACACCAGTTGGTGTCCCTGGTTACTGATGTACAATCGGTTTATATCCATGCCAAACTACCCATGGGCTTTTTGGCTGAGGACTTTATGAAACGACTAAGGAATATGCCAGATGTGAAAGCAGTTTCCATGAAAGATTATATGTTTCGCATTGATATTATAATGAAAGAAAATGGTATTTCAAGAATTGTGGAGCAGTTCATCCAGCAAGGAATCTCAATCATCAGTATAAAATCAGAAGAACCGGATCTGGACACTATGTTTTTAACCTTAACCGGACATGATCTAAGATAGGGGGAAGTGTGCATGTTTAGTATCATTATCAAGGAAACAAGAGAATTTATAAGAGAGAAAACAAATCTTTTCTTCTTTCTTGTTTTTCCTGTAGTCTTGGTCTTTTTACTGGGAACCCTCTTAGGCTCTATGGATCAGGCCGAAGAAACGGTGGGAGAGATTAAGCTTCAATATATTATTGAAACAGAGGATCCCATACAGCGAATGGCTATTGAAAAATTCATTGAAACCACAGAAGAAGAGGGAAAAATTTTCTTTGAGGAAAGCAATAATCTCTCTGTGGCAAGAGGCCTTGCTAGTAAGGATGATATTACAGCAGTCTTAGTCTTTACCAAAGATCCCTTGAAGATAGAAATCTATGAGGGAAGAAATCATATAAAAAACAGAGCGGTATCAGCCCTAATGAACAGTTTTATACAAATGAATCAAACGGTTATGACAATTATGAATGTAAACCCGGAACAATTGATGGATTTGGAGCATATCCCCTGGGAAGAGAATCTTATTCAGAAGGATTTGGGAGTGAACCGAACCATGATTGATTACTATGCCATTGTTATGATTGCTATGATTTCTTTTATGAGCATCATCTTGGGGTGCTACTGCTTCCTAGGAGAACGCCAGAGTAAAACCTTAAATCGATTAATTATTTCACCACAAAGTAGAGTATATTTATTTTTACAGAAAATACTGGGCATGGTTCCTCAGGTAGTACTTCAAATTTCCATAATTATGGTCATCAGTGTCTTTGCATTTAATGCAAATTATGCTAGAACTTTTAAAGATAATTTATACTTATTTTTTATGTTTCTCATGGTAACAATGGCTCTGATTTCCATTGGAGTAGTCATTGGACTGGTGATTAAGAAAAACCCCATGGTTGTTCTCTTTCCCTTTTTATGGATTATGATGTTTTTAGGAGGAACCTTTTCCAAGGAAGTTCATATCAAAGGATTATCCGAATTTCTGCCCACCTATCAAGTGCAACAGGGAGCCTTTGATTTGGCCATCTTTGGACGCTACCATAGGGCAAATATTATTATCTTGATAAGCAGCATCATACTTGTTTTATCAATTTTTATTGGGGTTTATCTATTTCGTAGGAAGGAGGGGGAACAATGAGACATATATGGCAATTAATGAAAACCAATCTAAAAAAGAATTATATAGCAATCGTTTTGGCAGTTCTCAGCGGTGCCATCCTTTGCTTTATATTTTATGCCATCGGTAATTTATCAGCGGATCAAACCTTATCCAAAATTAAGGTGGGAGTTTTGGATGAAGATGAGAGTTTCCTTTCGGAAGACTTCAAACATTATTTAGAGAATCAATTGAACTATGAAATCCTTGAAAAGAATTCCTACGAGGAGCTGTCAACGGAGTTGATAGAGAAAGATATATCCGTTATAATAGAAATACCAAAAAACTTCCAGCAGCAATGGCTACAAGAGGAAAATGGTAAACTAATTATTACTTCCCTAGATGATTATGAAAATGCTGCTTTTGTTCAGATCTATATCGATAGCTACTTAAATAGTATTCGAATTCTTGGGAAGAGTGCTCAAAATGATTCTGATGTTTTTCGAATGCTTTTAATGGAACATAGAAAACATGAGATTCCCATCCTTACGAAATCTGCTTTGACTATTGATGAAAAAGAACTGGCTCACCAGGAGGGTTTTATCTACTCCGCCGGTTTCTTTCTAATGTTTGTTTTTGCCATTAGTGTGATATTTGCATATATGATTGTTGATGATCGTATATCAGGGGTCTTGAACAGAATTCAAGCAACTCCGGTAAAACCGATCCATTATATATTTGGTACTGGTATATTTGGCCTATTGATTACCCTGATTATGCTTGGAATTTATCTTGGCTATCTCTATTTTATGAAGATTAATACTGGTGTCCCCTATGGCACCATCCTCTTGTTGATGAGTTTATATGCTTTATTTACTGTAAGTTTCACTATGACTTCAGCCTTGGCTTTTAAGCTTAAGAATACAGTTACTTCAGTAATGATCGGATTTTCTACCATCGGTTGTATCCTTGGTGGAGCCTATTTCCCGATTGAAATGTCTCCCAAATCCTTACAAAGCTTGGCCAGGATTATGCCACAGTTTTGGTATATGGATGCTTTTCGCAAAATCCAGGAAAATTCCAGTGCGGCCATTGGCTCCCATATTGTTATCCTGGTCTTATATACGATACTGGCTCTATTAATTGGGGCAGTGCTATTTTCACAACATTTTCAAAAGAATTAGGTGGTCGAGCGAATGGATAAACCCTTACTTTATTTTGTGGCAAAAATATTGGCAACTATAGTATCGGTAGTCCGCTATTATAGTAATTCGGATACTACCATGGCCATTATAGCCATGCTTAGTTTGGCTTGTATTTTTGTACTGGAAATTTTATTGGTAAGAGTTTTTCAAAATAAATATCGGTATCCATTGTATAAAAATTATGAAAGCAAGGCAGTTCTGATTACCCTTGGTATCTCCATAGCTGCCTGCTTTTTGCTGGATATCGATAATTTTCTTCTACTTCTTTTTATCTTAATGATTCACGGAATCGATTTATTTACACAGAAAAATATGTTTTATCAAGTGCTTTCTGTGGCGATGATTTTATCCTTCTTTATCTTTCTTCCTAATTTAGAGACCCTGATTCTAACCATGGTCCTTGGGGGTATGCTGCTCTTAGGAAGAGAAATCATCAACCGAAAAAATACTTATGAAGCATTGGCAGAAAAGCATAATGAGACAATTTTGGAATTGGAGAAGAAGATAGAAAATCTCATGAGCCTGACCAAAACCATAAAGCAAACGGTATCCCTTGAGGAGAGGAATCGGATTGCTGCTAGAATCCATGATCAGATTGGACACGGAATTTCAGGAAGCATAATTATGCTTGAAGCAGCTTTGCTGGTTATGAAGAAGGATCCGAACCGGGGTGTGGAGAGTATACAAAAGGCCATACAGAATCTAAGAGAAGCAGTGGATGATATTCGAAGCGCTCTTCGAGAGGAACGGACTGAAAACTATATGATTGGCCTTAATGATATTAAGGCTACTTTGGAAGAATTCAAAGTAAGTTTTAATAAATACACGGAATTAAGGGTATCTGGAAATCTGGATTATATTACCCTAGATATGTGGCGATGCATCCATGATAACTTGAATGAGTGTTTAACCAATGTTCTGAAGCACTCCAATGCCACAAAATTTACCTTGGTTATTGAAGTTTTTAATAAGATTATCAAAGTGGAATATTTGGACAATGGAAGCTCTTCGAGACCTTTTACCAAGGGCTTGGGGTTGGAGGCCATTGAGGAACGGACGGTTCATAACAAAGGCCGCTGTTTCTTCCATCAAGGAGACAATGGCTTTCGGGTAACCAATATTTTCACCTATTAAATTGTTATGTACTAATTGAATATTGGCCTTCAATGAAAGTATTCG
>DUNZ01000082.1 GCA_012839085.1 Clostridiales bacterium | reverse complement strand
TATCTTAATATATCAAGTCGAGTTTCATTTGATAAAAGAATCTTAAAGCCACTATACAGCGCAGGAAAGTTCGGACTTATACGGGGAAAATGTGCATATGACTGGAGATATTATTGGACTGATTAATTTTAAAAATGGAACGTAATTCTTCATACTTAAAGAAAAACGTGCCGAAAATAAAGTAACCCACCAATAAACCATCTGGATTCGGAGGTGATACCGAGGATAGAAAGGATATTGGTGGGTTTGTTTTTTATTTCAATGTATTATTGAGAAATATATGTTAATAATAAATACAAAATCAACACAAAACTAATACAAATATATTGACAAAATGTATTAACGTATGATACCTTAAATTTGAGGTGATATACATGGAAGTAAATATAGATAGTTTAATTCCATTCGAGAAGCTAAAATCAGATGTTGATGGAGTCTTTCAGATTGTTGAAAGAAATGGAAAGGTAGTACTCTTAAAAGATAACCAACCTGTCTATATCATCGTTAAATATGATTCTGATTTAAAGCCTGTTGATGAGGTAATGAAAATTGTATCTCCAAAATATACTCTTCAAGAGGCTATGAAGGAAGTTTTACTAGAGAGTGAAGATAGAACTATGCATGCAGCTGAACTTGCTGATGAAATATACAATAGAAAATTATATTTGAAGAAAGACGGAACAAAAGCTGAATATAATCAGATTAGAGCTAGATGTGGTCACTACCCAGAATTGTTCGAGGCACTTCCAGGTAATATTATTAAGTTAAGAGATGATGTATAGTAAAAAAGGTCGTAGGGTAAATCGACTATAAAGATATTTATCCGGAAATTATAAATAGGAAGTTGATAATATGAGGATAGAAAAATTAAAAGAACTTCTGACTGGTGGGGAAGGCATAAATGTAGAATTTAAGCAAAGTAGGAATAAACTTAATAAGGATGTTTTTGAATCTGTCTGTGCCTTTTTAAATAGGAATGGTGGTCATCTGTTTCTTGGTGTAGAAGATAAAGGCGGTATTATTGGCATCGAACCAGGAGCAGTAGATAAGTTAAAGAAAGATTTTGTAACTTCTATGAACAATGCTCAAAAGATTAGCCCGACCTTCTATTTAACAATTGAAGATGTGGAAATTGAGGGTGAAACTATATTGTATATCTTCATTCCTGAAAGTTCCCAAGTTCACAGATGTAATGGAAGAATTTATGATAGAAATGAAGATGGAGATATTGATATTACCGATAATACAAATCTTGTATCGGCAATGTATATGAGAAAACAAGGAACATACGCAGAAAATAGAATATTTCCATATGCAGAGATTTCAGAACTGAAAAGCGATCTTTTTATAAAGGCTAGAAAGCTTGCAGCTAACCAAAAACCAAATCACCCATGGAAGGCAATGGATGATTTAGAACTTTTAAAGAGCGCTGGACTTTACTTAAAGGACCTGCAGAGTGGAAAGGAAGGACTTACTTTAGGAGGAATTCTTATCTTTGGTAATGACCAATTGATTCATGCCGCTTTGCCACATTACAGAACTGATGCAATTCTTCGTAGAGAAAATATAGACCGTTATGATGACCGTGATGACATACGAACTAATCTAATAGATAGTTATGAACGGTTAATGCAGTTTGTTGCAAAACACCTTAATGATAAATTTTATCTAGAAAAGGATCAGCGAATTAGTGTAAGAGATAAAATTTTCAGAGAAGTTATATCAAATATCTTAATTCATAGGGAATTTGCAAATCCATTCCCAGCAAAATTAGTTATAGAGAATGACAGGGTTTATACTGAGAATAGTAATAAGCCTCATGGTAATGGTGTAATTGACCCAGAGAACTTCTCTCCATTTCCAAAGAACCCTACTATAGCAAAATTCTTTAAAGAAATAGGCTGGGTAGATGAACTTGGCTCAGGAGTCAGAAATATTTATAAATACAACAAAATTTATTCTGGTGCAGATCCTACTTTTATAGAAGGAGATGTTTTTAAAACCATTATTCCTTTGACTGCCCAAGCTAGTGACCAAGCTGCCCAAGCTAGTGCTCAAGCTAGTGACCAAGTTACTGACCAAGCTGATGAAGATATAAAAAGGTTGCTAGAGTTTTGTAAAACTCCACGAAGCCGAGAAGAAATGCAAAGATTTTTAAATATGAGTCATAGAGGATATTTTAGAAGGACCATAATTAATCCTTTGGTAAAAGGTGGTCTATTAAAATTGACAATTCCTGATAAACCAACAAGTCCTAATCAGAAGTATTATTCTGAAAGGTTATAATATGGTTAGGGTAAATAAGATATAAGGACTCATAGATATAAGCTCATCATTAAATTGGTGGGCTTTTATTTATGACTGGAAAACTACGTATTAATAGGAAGGAATTTTTTTAGAGTACATAATAAAGGCTTAAAAATATATGTATATACATCAAGAATATTATGATAGGAGTAGCTCATCACTAACTGTGGTGAGCGCTTTTTTTATGCCTAAAAATGCTTTTATTTCATTTTATCCTTTTAGGATACTCGGGGGTCTTTTTATAAAATTTAGGAGCAAAAAACCTCTTTAAACATTGGAAAATCAAAGCATACAGACCTTGAGTCCATTTTATCCTTCTATACTCGGGGCGTGATCAGTTCGATAGCCCAGGAGGAAAGTCGTACAATTTCTGAAAATACCCTTTGGAGTATAACTCGTAAATACCAAAGGGGTGAGGCATTTATACCAACAACCTACTTTTTAGGCTATGACACAGATGAAGATGGAGAGATTGTAATTGATGAAGAGCAGGCCAAGACAGTTAGACAAATCTTTAGATTGTTTCTTGAGGGCAAAGGTACGAATGCTATTGCCAAAATACTTACAGAAGAGGGAAAGCAGACAGCTAGAGGAAACACAAATTGGACTTCATATGCCGTATATAAAATCCTCCGGCAAGAAAAATATATAGGCCATTGCCTAGCCCAAAAGTCAGTTACAGTAGATTATTTAACTCACAAAAGAATTCGGAACAACGGGATAAAACCTCAGTATTTTATTAAAAACTGTATTCCAGCAATTATAAGTGAGGAAGATTTCCAAGAGGTACAGCAAGAACTAAAAAGGCGAAGCAATATGTTAAGAGACCCGGATGGAAAATATCGTATGCGTTACAGTGGGGATGCACCTTTTTCAAACAAGCTGTTTTGTGGAGAATGTGGAAGACCTGTAACTAGAAGAAGGCTGACATCTAGAAATTATAAATTTACTGCATGGCATTGCAGAGTAGCTTCACAAAGAGATCCGGAATTTAAAGATTGCAAAGCTAAATATGTATGGGAAGAAGAAGTGGAAAAAGCATTTATGAGAGTGCTCTATGAAATGAAAAGAAAAAGAGAAAAGGTAATAGATGAAGTAAACCGTGAAATTAGAATATGTTCATTAAATGAAGAGGAAGAACAAAGGCTTGAAGAACTTAGAAATCAAATAGAAGCAGTAAGCGATAGAATCAGCGATTTGGCATCTAGAAAACCATCAAGGAATGATTCAATATATGAAGCTACCATGCGAAACCTAATCTATGAACAGGAAATTCTTAAAATAGAGTTTGATAGATTAGAAGAAAGCAAGCAGGAGGGTATTTACCTTGAAAAGCAAATAAATGAGCTTCTAAAATATTTAGAAGAAATAGATGAGGATGATTTTTTCAGAGAGGACATATTTGCAAAGACTGTTGAAAAAGGGTTTGTCCATGAAAATCGAGATGTAACATTTGTATTCAAATGCGGTATAAAAAGAACAGAATCAGCAGTAAGACTTAAGAAAAAATAAACATCTTCATCCATTAGAGCAAATAAATAATCAATGTAATTAAAAAGCTCCTTTCAATTAGAGAAAGAACTTGAATTTTCACTGAAGTAGAGTGAACATACAAGACAAGTAACTTTTGAAAGGAGTTTTTGCTATGGATGAAATGTTATGGGTGGAAACTTTATGGAATCCGCTTGCTGAAATGAAGAAATCTTTGATGGAAGATAAAGAATCAGTAATTAAGGTAGCAGCATATTGCAGAGTAAGTGAGAGTACGTCCAAAGAAATAGATTCTTTAATAAATCAAATTAATCATTATACATTGTCTATTTATAGAAGAAGCAATTGGAAGTTCGTAGGCATCTATTATGATAAGGGTCGAACAGGAGCAAATTATAAAAATCGTATAGGATTTAAAAGATTAATACGACATGCTAAAGAAGGCAGAATTGATTATATAATTACAAAAAGTATATCTAGGTTTTCAAGGAACACTAAAGAGCTAATAGAGATAGCAAATGGATTAAAAGAAATAAATGTCGGAATCTATTTTGAGAAAGAAAATATTGATACTTTAATAGGAAACACTGATTTATTACTTAGCCTCTATGGGGCTATCAATCAACAAGAAATAGAAGATATATCTAATGTAACAAGATGGGGATACGAGAAAAGATTTATTAAAGGCATTCCTAAATTTAGCAAATTCCTTGGATATGAAGTTATTGATAATCAAGGGAATCCAGAGGTAAAGATCATCGAATCAGAGGCAAGAGTTGTCCAAACAATTTTTGATATGTATCTGAATGGAAGCTCACAGGCAGGTATAGCAAGATATTTAATGCAGAATGACATAAAGACAACAAGGGGTAATACCTTATGGACTTCAAACAATGTAAGGCACATATTAACTAATATTGCGTATTCTGGAGATAAATTAGCTAGAGCAAAGACTAAAAACATCTTTACTAACGTTGTCACTTCTTCAGATGAAATTAGAACTCAGTATCTTATTGAGAATAGTCATCCACCAATTATAAGTAAAGAGACATTTGCAAGAACACAAGAGCTATTAAAGAATAGAAGCAATCTTAATAAAAAAGCACAACAAGGCCCTTTTATAAAAAGAGCCTTTTCTGGAAGATTAACTTGTGGACTTTGTGGTCGTAAATATCATTCTGGTAGATCTCGTGGCATAAATTACTGGCGATGCCGAACAAATAGAGTTAGCAGTCAGTTATGTAAATCAAAATTCTTTAGTGATAAAAAACTAAAGGAAATGATAATAATTGCATTTCAACGCAGATTCGATTTTAATTCATCAGAGATACTTATAACGCTGTTAAAGATCATTGAGAAGATTAACCAAAATGACTATTTTGAATTTCATAGGCTTAAATATTTAACTGAAATTGAAATAGAAAAGGAAAATAATCAACGGCTTGAAAAGCTTCAGGACGAATACAAGAATTTTGAGATAAGGATTCAAAAAATAGAAGAAGACAGGCAGTATCGTGATGCTGCTATAAGCTGGATAAAAGGTATATCGAGTACTAATGAATTTATTGATGCCATTTCAATTGAACATACACGAGCATGGGTCATGGAAATAACGGCATATTCAGAAAATGATTTTATTGTTCAATGGATAGATGATATAACAACAGAAATAGGGGATTGCAATAGCTTTAAAGTTGAAGATAAGGTATTTGAGAATGGAGCATTAGATGATAATGAGCTAACATTTAAACCTATAGAAGGGAGGGATGATAATTTGAATAAAGCAGTAAAGATGAGTGTTCCCAAGGCACAATCAAGTGTATTAAGCAATATAAAAAATAAATATAAGAATAGTGAAATAGAAGTCATATATAAAGAAGTGCCAAAGAGAGAATCTAAGTTAAGGGTAACAGGTTTGATACCAGATCCAGCATCGATTAATAATTTAGACTACTCAATATTAAACGAAGTTATTGGTTACATAATGCAGGTGCCGGTTAGGAACAATGGTAAATATAAAATATCTCTACCAGATTGGGATGAGAAAATTAAATTTAATAATATATCCGAATATGAATCATATTTATTAAATAGTGGATATTTTCAGGTATTCTCTTTAGAAGATTATCTATCAAATAACAGTGATTTTCTTGCTGATTCATTGAGGGATAAACTGAATGAAATTTATTGTCAAGAAAAAGAAACTAAAAGTGGAGATGACTTGTTTTGGGCTATGGTTGAACGTTTAAGTCCAAAAGCACAGAGTATGTATCAGACAACTGTTTTTACAATTATGGCTAAGTATTTTGAAACATGTGATATCTTTGAAGAACCAATTGAGGAGGGAGGAGAATGATTTTACCTACAAAACATACAAATTTTTCTGAATCCCTACTTGGCTTTGGGAGTTATGTATTAAATAAAATAGGGACAGCCAAAACGATAGATGCTTTATGGAATGAATATCAAAATGACTACGTAAATAAAAGATACCCTGCTAAGCATAGTTTTGATAATTTGCTCCTTACACTAGTATTTCTCCATTCGATAGGAGCTGTTGAGGAACAGGATGGGGGTGTTATTAAATGCAATTGATAAGAGTATACTCCAATAAAGAAAGTTTTCAAACTGTTAAATTTAATGAAAATGGTTTGAATTTCATAGTAGCTAGACAAAAGGAACTTGGAGCTTCAGAAAAAGGTAAAACCTATAATGGAGTTGGTAAGTCATTATTAGTAAGAATTATCCATTTTTGCATGGGAGCAAAGGTCAAGGGTTATAAATCGTTTTGTGATAACCTTCCGGGATGGGAATTTTATGTTGATTTTTCTATAGGTAATAAAACCTATACTGCAAAAAGATCAACAGACAATCCACAAAGGATAGTTCTCGATGGAGAGGAACTAACTCTCAATAAATTTAACGAGAAAATGGAATCTTTATGTTTTAATATACCTCAAGACATGGCATATCTATCTTTTAGGTCGTTATTACCTTTTTTTATTAGACCAAGAAAGGATTCGTATGTAACATATGATAAGCCAGGAAATGTAGGTAGCCAATATCAAACGGTTCTTTACAATTCATTTTTACTTGGTTTGGATGTTTTTCTAGCACAGAAAAAAGCTAGTATTAAGAAAGAACGAGATAGAATTAAAGAATTAGAAAGCAATTTTAAGAATGATACTTTACTAAGAGACTTCTTTACTGGAGACAAGGATGTAATGTTAACCCTTGTAGATCTTGAAGAGCGAATTAAAAAGCTTGATGAAGACTTAAGTGGCTTTAAGGTCGCGGAAGATTATAATGAGGTTCAAATTGAGGCGGATCGTATTGAAAGACAATTGTTTTCATTAAATAGCAAATTAATCCTTATACAAAATAATATTGATAAAATCGATGAAAGCTTAAAGATTGAACCTAACATGAGTAAGGACGATGTTAAATCTGTTTATGAAGAAGCTAATATCCATTTTTCTGAAAATCTATTAAAGACTCTAGATGAGTTAGAGAATTTTTACGATAAGCTTATAACTAATCGCAAGAAAAGGTTGCTTGAACAAAAGAACAAGTTAATATCAGATAAGGAAAGTAAGACTGAAGTTGTAAAAAGGCTACAGAAAGAACTAGATAGGTTAATGAAGTATCTTGGTGACCACCAGGCTCTAGATGTTTTCGTAGCACTTAGTAATAAAAGTGCTGAACTTAAAACTCAGAGAGATAATTTAAAAAAATATCAAGATTTACAGGCAGAGTATAAGGAAAAGGATAGACAACTAGAAAAAAGTCAGCTAGAGTTAACAGAGGTAACAGAAAAGTATCTGAAAGAAATAGAACCTGAAATAGCAGAACTGAGAGACTATTTTAGAGGATTGGCTAAAAGATTTTATCCAAATAGCGTTGCAGGACTATCAATAGAAAATAATGATGGCGATAATCAATTAAGATTTAGCATTGATGCTAAAATTGAATCTGACACGTCTGATGGTATCAATAGTGTAAAAATATTTTGTTATGATTTAACGGTACTATTTAAAGGTCATAATCATAACATGAATTTTATTTTTCATGATAGTCGTTTATTTGATGGAATCGATGAGAGGCAAAAGGCAGATATTTTCAGAACTGTAGCTGAAAAGTTCAATGGTTCTAATAAGCAATATATTGCTACAGTAAATCAAAATCAATTAAATGAAATTAGAGAACAAATGAAAGAAGAAGAGTACGCAGAAATTATTGAGAATAATACGGTTCTTACGTTAACTGATGAAGATCCATCAGCGAAACTTCTAGGGATATCAGTAGATATTAGTGAGGACTAAATATATAACGAAATTAATGAATTATAAATGAGCTCATCATATATGGTGGGCTTTTATTTTTGAATAAAAAACTATATATAATAGGAAGAAACTAAAATTAGATGTAGCTCATCTCTTAACGGAGGTGGGCTATTTTTTTATGCCTTATGCTTATCCTTTTCATATGGCTTTGCTTATCCTTTGCTACTCGGGGCGCTTTTTGTAGATGATTGGTTATATTTGCAAGAAGTGGTTCCTTTTTAATGCACTTTAAAACATTTTGATTGTAGGCCCATTTTTTTTATAGAACCTTTATAAATTGATAATAGAATTTAGTTGTGGATTTATACTTCTAATTAGTATTCACAGTTAATATCACTAGAGTTTCAAGCTAACCATCCTTCCCATATTGATATTTTCGGATTGTTTCATTATAATGATAGGATAGATACGTAAAGATAAAGAATAATAAATATATAATCGATTAAGCACAAGTACGCATTAAGCGTACTTGAATTTTGCATAAGAAAGGAAACTAAGGAAATTACATGACGAATATAAAGACACTATCCAATGGAATCAAAGTTGTAATGGAGGTATTACCCTATCTTCGAAGTGCTTCTTTTGGTGTTTGGGTTAAGGTGGGCTCGGCCAATGAAAATGAGCAAAATAATGGAATTGCTCATATGATTGAACATATGCTGTTTAAGGGTACAAAAGCAAGAAGCGCCAAACAGATTGCCGATGAAATGGCCAAAATCGGTGGAAACATCAATGCATATACCAGTAAGGAATGTACTTCTTATTACGCAACAACCCTAAGTGAACATTTGCCCGATGCGATTGATATTCTATCAGATATGTTAAATTATTCGCTGCTTGATGAAAAGGCCTTGAAAAAAGAGAAGGGTGTTATTATTGAAGAAATTGATATGTACGATGATTCTCCAGAGGATTTATGTCATGAAATGTTACAGCAACAGATATGGAAGGATCACCCTTTAGGTTTTATAATTTCCGGTACCAAAAAGGTGGTTAAAAATGTTACCAGGGATGATATCTTAGAGTTTATGGCCAATTATTATACTGCTGAAAATATATTTATATCTGTTGCAGGGTATTTTGATGAAGAGAAAATATTTGACATGTTGGAGGAGAAATTTGGATCACTTCCATCCAAGAGTAAAAATGAGATTCCTTTACTGGGAAAACCGACTTATCAACCAATCATCTGTAAAAGGGAGAAAGACATAGAGCAGATGCATTGTAATATAGCCTTTGAGGGCATTTCCTATCTTTCGGAAGAACGCTTTATTTTATCTGTACTGAACTCGATCCTTGGTGGTAGTATTAATTCCAGGCTCTTTCAAAAAATACGAGAGAATAGTGGACTTACTTATTCTATTTATTCTTATGGAAGTTCCTATCGGGATACTGGCTTGATTCATATTTATGCTGCCATGAATCCATCTCAGACAACAACAGTAATTCGAAAAATCAATCAGATTATCAAAGAGGTTCGTAAGAATGGTGTGACTTTGGAAGAACTTCAGATGACTAAGGAACAGATTAAGACGGAACTAATCCTTGGCAACGAGAGTGCAAAAAGTAGAATGAATGCCAATGGAAAATCTCTTATGAACCGTGGAAGGATTACCCCCATAGAAGAATTGATTGAGGGGCTGGAGAGGGTATCTTTGGAGGAAATAAAAGAATTTGCCAATTGCCATTTTGATATAACCAAGTCTTCTTTATCTTTAGTTGGAAATCTAGAGGAAATCAATATGAGAGAAATCGAAAGGGTTCTTAGAAGTTAAAGTTAGTGGTGGATTTAAAATGATTTGTTTCGAGAAGTTGTTGTATTATAAATTAAGTTCTAAATAGTGATGATGTGTTTGATATATATAGTTCTTAGAAAAAGTATACCGGCTATTGTTGCTTCTTAGATGTTATTGGTAAATCGTAATTTTTAAGTATTAAGCGAAAATCTCGTATCCAGCTTGGCTTGAGACGAGATTTTCCCCTAATTACTTTGCATTGTTTTTTGTATTCCTCTTAATTATTATCTGGCTATTTATACCTTGTTTAAATATATTTTATGTTTTTTTATCCAGTAATTTTTTATATTGTGTTTTTATCCTGTATTTTTATATATTGTTTTTTGTCTTGTATTTTTTATATTGTTTTTTTATCCTGTAAATTTTTTATATAGTTTTTTATCCTATATTTTTTCTAAATTGTTTTTAACTTTTGTCTTATTTTTTAGCCTATGCTTTTTATCTTATATTTTTTTTTCTTTCGGTTTACTTTTCTTATATTTATTTTAAATTTCTGAGCTTATCTCTATATTCTTCAACCACTTCTCGTTCACAATAATAATATTTTTTTCCTTTGATTTCTTGGTATGTTTCATGGCCTTTTCCTAGGAGTATTATGACATCACCGTCCATGGCATGATCTAGACTGTAGTGAATGGCTTCCGTTCGGTCTTCGATTTCGATATAGGCACCGTTGTTTTTGGCTAGGCCGATTTTAATATCTTCATTAATGGCGCTTACTTCTTCATCACGGGGGTTATCTGTGGTCAAAATAGAGAGATCCGCCATTTTACCGCAGAGTTCACCCATATCATAACGACGAAGTTTTGATCGGTTACCTCCCCCTCCGTAGACACATACAATTCGGTTGGGTTTGTATTCACGAATGGTGGTTAACAAGCTTTCAACACTAGCAGCATTATGAGCATAGTCAATTAGTATGGTAAAACGGTCGGACACAGGTATGATTTCAACCCTACCTTTTACTTGGGTTTCCATCAGGGCTTTTACCATAATTTCTTCGGGTATTTCAAGAAGTTTGCCTATGATTAGGGCCGTTAAGGAATTATAAACACTGAATTTTCCAGGAGTCCAAGTGGTTATGGTTCGGTTCATGAGGCTACCACTGACTTCAAATCGGACACCCAAGCCTCCGTTTTCTCGAATGTATTCTAGATTGCTGGCACGAAGGTCAGCTTTGGGATCCATGCCAAAGGTTTTGATTTCACAGGTATGATTTTCAATAGCTCCAACATAATTTTTGTCATCAATATTGATACAACCAACCTTGCATTGTTGAAAGAGTAGACTTTTACAATATAGATATTCTTCCATAGTTTCGTGTTCACCAGGTCCAATATGATCAGCAGAAAAGTTGGTAAAAATTCCAATATCAAAGGTAAAACCAGCAACCCGATCCATTTTTAAACCTTGGGAGGATACTTCCATAACACAATACTCGCAACCTGCATCTACCATCTGACGGAATAATTTTTGCAATTCAAAGGATTCGGGAGTGGTATTGGCTGTCTTTACTTTTTCACCAGCAATGACTGCTCCGATGGTACCAATGACACCAACCTTCTTGCCGGCTCTTTCTAGGATCGATTGAACCAGATAGGAAGTGGTGGTTTTTCCCTTGGTTCCAGTAATTCCAATGGTAATTAACTGGGAAGCTGGATGTTTGAAATAAGCGCAGGATAGTAAAGCTAGTGCTTTACGGCTGGAGGAAACCTTTATGATAGTAACGTTTTGAAAGGTGTTTTTAAAGGCAGAAACATCTTTTTCAACGACAATGGCTGTCGCTCCTTTTTCGATTACTTCCGGTATAAAATCATGGGCATCTAACCTTGTTCCGCTGATACATACGAACAAAGATCCCGGGGTCACCTTTCTAGAATCATAAACCAATTCCTTTATTTCTTTATGAACATCCCCTGTTATATGTTCATATTGTAGGTTTTCTAACAGATCCTTTAAAAACATAGTTCTTCCTCCCTGTAACAAATTTTCTTGAATAAGCATAATTTCTTGTATGACGTTTCCTAAATGGGCATAATTTTTGTAAGATCTTTTCCAGTGTAAGCATGCATCTAGTATAACGTTTCCAATGTGGTCAAAATTCTTGTATGACCTTTTCCATAAGAGCATTATTCTAGTATAAGATTTTCTGGTTTAACATAATTCTCATATCAAGTTTTCTAATATAAGCTTAATTTTAAGTTTTATATAAGTGTTATTCTTGTAACAACTTATCTTATATAAGCATAATTCTCGCAATAAGTTATCCTATTGCGAGAATTAAATATTACTAATATTTCACGGTAAATTTTTTCAACTTGCCTATGAAATTATATGACTAACATCGATTTCAGATTCAAAGATGGTATGGGAAGGACCGGTCATAAATACATGATTGGTTTTTTCATCCCATTCCACTAAAAGGGGACCACCGATTTGCTCGACAGTTACCTTACGATCGCAGCGCCCAGTGATGACACCAGCTACCATAGCAGTACAGCAACCTGTGCCGCATCCGATGGTTTCTCCAGTGCCTCGTTCCCATTCTCTCATTTTTATATAATCTCTGGAAACAACCTGTGCAAAGGTTACATTGGTTCTATTAGGAAATAATTCTGTTTTATATTCCAGTTCTCTACCATATTTGTGAACATCAAAATCGGAGACATTATCGAGAAAGGTTACAATATGGGGATTTCCCCAAGATAGGGCAGTAATCTTAAATTCCCGATCCAGAACTGTCACCGGTTGTTCAATAAATTCGTCCAAATGGGTATTGACCGGAATTACCTTGGTAGATAACCTGGGTTCACCGATGTTTGCTCTTATATTAATAGCTTGTCCGTCTTTAGTGGTCAGTTCTAACTTTTGAATTCCACCTAGGGTTTCGATGGTGAGTTTCTTCTCTTTCGTTAGGCCATGATCATAAACATATTTTCCGACACTACGAAGGGCATTACCACACATTTCCCCTTCGGAACCATCTGGATTAAACATTCTCATACGAAAATGTGCTTGCTTAGATGGACAGATTAAGACGATACCATCGGATCCTATGGCAAAGTGTCGGTCACTTAAAAACCTAGCCAAAGAAGGTAAGTTGTTTAATTTTTGATGAATGGCATCGATATAAACATAATCGTTCCCATAAGCTTGCATTTTTGCAAATTTTAATTTCAATTGATCACCTCAGTAAGTAAAATAAGTCAAATAACTAGGAGTACTTATAACTTTCTTTTTTCCTTCCTATACGAAACTGATCTTAAGACAGGATGTTCGGGCGAATCTTAAGACAGAGTGCTCGGCTGATCTTAAGATAGAATGTTCGGGCGAATCTTAAGACAGAGTGTCGGCGAATCTTAAGACAGAGTGCTCGGGTTAATCTTAAAACCAATTGCTCGGACTAATCTAAAAAACAGAATGTTTTGTGTTAATCCTAAGTATCGAATGCTAGTTACAAACCATAAGAATTCATGTTTAGTGCTTTTCTTATGATTAAATACTCGGTACTGTTCTTAAGAATTGAAAGGTTGTAACTAATCTTAAGAATTAATAATACCAGTCTTAAGAATTTAAAGCACGGTCAAGATCTCTTATGATATCATCCACATGCTCGATACCAACGGAGAGACGAAGGAAGGTTTCATTAATTCCTAGTTTTTGTCGGATGTCCTCTGGAATTGATTCGTGGGTTTGGGTTCTAGGATAGGTGATTAAAGTTTCTGTACCACCTAGACTTTCTGCAAACATAACCATATCTACATTTGCTAATACTTTCTGAACAGTTTCAAAACTATCGACATTAAAGGAAATCATACTTCCAAAACCAGTGGTTTGTTTTTTGGATATTTCATATTGAGGATGGTCTTCAAATCCTACATAAAATACTTTTGTTACCTTCTTCTGAGTTCTTAGCCAGTTGGCAACTTTCATACCATTTTCATTGTGTTTGTCCATACGAATTGGAAGGGTCTTTAATCCTCGAATTAAGAGCCAGGAATCAAGGGGCGCTAGACCATTTCCATGGGATTTTAATTGCAAACGCATATGATCAGCCAACTCAGGAACATTTACCACGACGATACCAGCGATGGTATCATTGTGACCACCGATGAATTTGGTTGCACTATGGACAACAGCATCAGCACCTAGGGTTAATGGCTTTTGGAAATAAGGTGTCAAAAAGGTGTTGTCTACAACAGTAAGGGCACCCACGGATTTGGCCAAGGCAGAAAGACTGGCTATATCGGCTACTTTCATCATTGGATTGGTAGGTGTCTCGATAAAGAACATCTTCGTATTACTTTTAATATGGGATTTTACTAAATCCAAATCGGACATATCAACAAAATCGTAAGTGATTCCATATTTACTGAAAATGTCGTTCATTATACGGTATGTACCACCGTAAATATCGTCGGACAAGATGATATGGTCACCGGGGTTAAGCCAGGTAAACAAGGCCATATTAGCAGCTTGTCCACTGGAGAAGGCAAATCCCTCCAGGCCTTCCTCAAGAATTGCCATGGTACGCTCTAATTCTTGACGTGTAGGATTTTGTAATCTGGAATAATCGTATCCTGTGGATTCTCCTAGAGCTTTATGGCGAAATGTAGAAGACTGGAAGATGGGAAAACTAACGGCACCAGTTATGGGATCATTACCCAAGGCTCCGTGTACTGCTTTTGAAGCAAAATGCAAATCTTCTTTGCGGCTATAATCGTTATAATTACTAAAATTTTTCACACTTAGCACCTCTGTTTGGGATATTTTATCAGTATCAAATTAAGTCATAAAATAGGACTGAAAATATAGTTCTTACATTAACAAATACGATTAAATTATAATCTATCACAGGGTATGATGTCAACTTATCCGTTATTTTGTGGGAAATTGTTTATAATTGGAATTGCAAATTTTTAAGTGGAGGATA
>DUNZ01000008.1 GCA_012839085.1 Clostridiales bacterium | reverse complement strand
TAATATTATTTTGGGATTATTATTTAAAAATGAAGCAAATGTATATTGTTTTGGATGATTTTTGATTTTAGTAGTGAAAAACAGAATTTAATATGATATTATGAAAAAAGCAAATACCTATCTATTCTGCCTACAACTCGCTGTGCATAATCATTTCTTGGTGCCTCACAAAGTTGTAACTTACCTTTAGCATTTGTTATCCTACCAAGACTATCTGTTTGATATTTATATCCATTAGATACGTATGTAACATCAGGCTTCAACGTTTTTATTCTACCATTTCTAGTATAGTGTTGTCCATTAATTAATGCTTCTTCAGCATCGTCTATCAAATCACCTGCTGTATCAGCCCATGTAGCTTCACAATAGTTTTTCCATCTCTGTTGACAAATAGTATCTGCGTCATCAATTAATGAAAAGTCGTCAATCTGAACTCTTCCAACACCCGCATACTCTAAATCTACAATATTATTAATTCTCGAAAAAACCTTGGTCACTTTACTTTTCAATGCTTCAGTAGAAGATCTTATTGCACTACGTATTCCATCTATAGCTTCACCTATCGCTTTAACTTGCTTAACAGTCATTTGCCCAAGCTTTGTTTTGTTAAGTGCATTTAAGAATGTTTCGGACTTCACTAAGGTTTTAAGTTTTTGAACTGCTGCCGCAACTCCTTTTGATAAAGCTATTTCAAATATATAATTTCCAACAACATATCCAACAAATTTGGCAAAATCGTCATCTTTTGCTAATTTCATTTGTAAATCTATAGCACGAATTATTTCTTCATAGTCCTTACGCTGTTGACTATTCAGGTCTTTTATGGCAATAGCAATGTCTTCGCTTAATTCTATCATATTGCTAATTGTTTTTGGGAAATTTAAAGCTTCAATTGTTCCTTTAGCACCATCAACTACACCATTCCACATTCCTTGTAAAAATTTATTGAAACTGAAGACAATGTTGATTTGTCAATTAATTCTTCTACTACCGGACTACCAACAAAACAATTTACTTTATTTCCTTCGGATTCAATTAGATATGTAGAATCTTCAAAACCAAATAATCTAGCTAGCACTTGTATATCAAGCATTAATAACCATATATCCAAAATATCTCTTTCAGACTCAAATTCGGGATATTCTACAAAACCGTTTGCATAAGTTATTTTAACTGGTTTTTTGCTCCTTTCTTCATTCATTGCTTCATACTTTGCTGTTGTGTTAATGTCTATAGGTTCTCCAATAAAATCTACTTTCCATTCGAGAAAGTCAGTCGCATTTGTTACCGTAGTTGTTGAATTGACATCGTCTCCCGTATTTATTATTATACTTGGAATGACGTTTGAATCAGTAAAGCCTACAAAATTTCTTTCTGATAATTTTTGAGGTGTTTTCCCCTCCGATTCATTAGGTACAACTGTTACTACAGCAAACAGATTATTATCCATAAGTAAATTATATGTTTGAATTGCAGCTATTGTTACTTTACCTGCCGATTTAGCTTTTACAATACCCTTATCCACCTCTACAATGTTTTCATTGCTACTTCTCCAAGCATACGCTTCATCAAAGAATCCTTGGGGATATTTGTCACTGATTAATGATATTTCTTCTCCTTCCTTCAATACTATATCTGTATATTCCAATTCCAATGTAGAATTTGATTTAAAATTATTTATTTCCACATATTTTTCATTGTTTTGCAAGTCATCCAGAATATTCTTGTACTTCCCGTCAGAATTATTATTTAGTATTGTTAAATCATCTATATAATTTGATGTTGCAGTAATTCCTGTTGTATTTGAATAATTCCTCGTTTCTAAAAGCTCGGTATCCGTCATGTTGTAATATTTGTAATAACCATCATTTTTTGCTTTTCCATCATCCCAGGTTGTATCCATATGGTACCACTTATCGTCAATTTTAACCAAGTTCCATGCATGGTCTTCATTCGTTACTATTATATTTTCTATCCCCGCTGCTTCCAATAATTTGTATGTAAGTCCAGCATATCCTGCACATATTGATTTTCCATAATATAGTGCATCATAAGCCGTGTTGTATTCCTGTTCGTCAGAATATATTACTCTACTAAGAACATAGTCATGTATGAATTTTGCTATTTCATGCTCGGACATATCTTCATCTACAAGTCCGTCAACTATTAACTTAACATTTTCATCTACAAACATTTCTTTTTCAACTGAAGTGTTATATTTAAAATTAAATAATATAGACGTAACACCCATATTGCTACTCATCGAATAGCTAGACTTATCTATACATAGCCTTAAGTAAGAGTTATCTCTTAATACCGATTCTATTGTATTTTCAATATCCTCTGAACTTATAGATCCTTTGTAAACAACATTTATATTTTCATTCAATTTATTTAAGTTTGTCATTAATACATTTTTCAGCCTGTCAATTGACCTTACAACATCAGAATATTCATTATTATTGTCATATGTAAAATTATAAGTGATTTTTAAATTTCCATAACTTCCGCTACAACTATATGAAACGTTTTTCAGCATAAAAGGTTCTGCACTTTCATAAATTGCATCCATAAGAGCACTATTTATATCTTCTTGTATATTACTAATTTCACCAGTAAAAGTTAAACTATATGTATTCCCTTTAGCTTTGAAATGCTTAATAAGTCCGTTTTTTAATTGCTCTATATTGCTTACAGTTGTATTAACAGTGCAAATATTGCTTTTTTCAGAACAATTATTTTTCTTATCTAAAGCTACTACCCACAGCTCATAAGATCTGTTAGGTTCAAGATCATTTATCGTAATTGATGGCTCTACAGAAGTGGCTAAGACCGATATACCGTCTGCAATAATTGCATATCTGTCAACCCCTTTATTATCCGCAGATGGATCCCAATTCAATGTAACACTTGTATCAGTAGCATTTGATGCTACAAGTCCGGTAGGTGCTGTTGGAGGCTCTGTATCTATAGAATCTTCAACCAGTAACTTAACTATTTTTCTCAGTAAAAATCTCTTAAAAATTTGGAGATCTAAACTATCTACACTTCCATCTCCATCTACATCAGCTATCAGCATACCATCTGTACTATCAATAAATCCGTCCTTATTAACATCAACTGCCTCTGAACCTGATGAGTATGGAAGTTCTTTTATTTTTCTCAGTAAGAACCTTTTCAAAATTTGTAAATCTAAACTGTCTCTACTTCCGTCTCCATCTATATCTCCATATAAAGGAATCTGAGTGCTTGTCCCACTCGTACTGTCAAATTCTTGTGACTGTGCAAATACACTTTTAGTAAATCCAGGTACAAAAACAATTGATACTACCATACAAATTGAAATCATAAGAGATACAAACTTCTTAAAATTACTTACTTTACTCATTTTAACCCTCCCCAAAAATAGTAATGTAGATATATAAACGAAAATTATTTTACCATATATTATAAAATTTGAAAAAGTAGTACAACAACAATGAAAAAAATAGTTTCAATTTCATTAATTATATTTAAGGATTATATTTATATAAAAGACAAATCAGTCAATAAATGAAGGGTTTTATATAAAGAAGGGATGAAGGGACAAGTGCCTTGTCCCGCTCAATAGGTCAGTGCCACTTTTGCCCTGATACCGTCTATATTGCCCAATTTACCGGTAAGGGCACCTATTTCATCATTGGAGCCGTCAACAATTATGGATATCACCGAAACCCCCTTTTCTCTGTAAGGTATACCCATCCTTCCGACAATAATATCTCCATAATCACTCAGTATCTTGTTTAGTTTTACTGATGTCTCTTTTGGGTTTTTGACTACAATCCCAATAACCGCCACTCTATTTTCCACTATTATTTCTCCTCCAATTTCATTGCCATTTGCCGATAGATTTATAATTTTTATACTTTGCATTAGATTGGCTTACTTCGCAAAAAAGATAAGCACCAGCATGCATTAATCTTTTAGAAACAACTCTTTACCTAATTTATAAGCCCGTTCCAAATTATGCTCATATACACTCTTATCCCTGTTTGCCGTACCACCAAGGATAATTAATTCCGTATCATTAATACCCACATTCTGCAACCTGTCCAAAAGCATTATCTTTCTTATGCCTTCCTCTATCCCAATCTCCTTCAAATGCTCTAAGGTATGACCGGCAGAACAGACAACCAATCCTTTTTTTATCTTTATTTTTGATTCAAAATGACCGTCGGAATATGCATAACCATACGTGTAAACCCTGTCAAACCAGCCCTTTAGTTTTGCAGGACAATCACTCCACCATAAAGGATAAATAAACACTATTATATCCGCCCGGTCCATTTTTTCGTGTTCATACTTTACATCCTCAGCAACAGCTAACGCCATATCCTGACTCGATTCTCTCTTATACTCAGCAATACTCATATCTGTCCTGAAATTCATTTTATACAAATCTGAAATCTCATATGTATGCCCCGACTCCTTAATTCCACGAATAAATGCTTCTAAAACGCAATGGGTAAACGAGTTGTCATCCGGATGGGCATAAACTATAAAAACGTGCATTACATCACTCCCATATCGGGTTTCATCAAATTCTCATTTTTATACTTTCTTCGTTTCAGAAACGTAATAACAAAAATGAGTATTGAGATTACTATACTTCCAAAAAGTATACCAATGCATAAAATAATAGTTACAAACAAGCCGGCACCAAAACCCTTTCCAACTGCCAAAACGGCTTCTTCACCGTCTCTTTGACCGTACCAGGCTTTTAATTCATATCTTCCGGGTTCATCAATATTGAATTCAAATACACTTCTACCTTCGCGACCATTTACTGAATAATTCATATTAGGTGTGGTAATGGATAATGTTATATCCTCACCTGTTTTTACATTCGTTAGTGTACAATACAAACCATTAATGCTATTCGATGAATAAATCTTTCCATCTACAACGCTTTTATACTCATGAAAAATAATATACTTTCCGGCTTTATCCAGCTCAATTATTTCCGATCCCGGCACAACAACCTGAGTACCAATAGCATTAATACTTGAAAAGATCCCAAATATTAAGACGATAAAAAACAATATTAACCCTGCTATAAAAACAAAAACTGAAACACCATAATAAATTCTGCTTGGCTTAACAACTGCTGATTCCATAAAATCCACTCCTTTAAATAAGTTTTTCATCATCATTTCAATTAATACCCTTTTGTAACGGTATGTCTTTTGTTACCTAAAAACATCTTCGGGTATTTTTATTTTATTAAAAATATATACACTAAACAAGCGTTTTAAAATTTACAATGAAATTTTTTAGTTATCCCCAGACCTTTCAATTACCCGGTAAGCAAGTACATTTCCATGTTCCGAAAGAAGCATTGTTGAATGTCCATCACCCATCGGATCGCATATTATAAATTCCCCGTCTTTAGCACCTACTATCAAAACCCAATGCGTTACACCTGTTTTGTAGTACCTTACGTTTACGACAGGAAGCAATCCCCTTTCCAAATCCTTTTCTATGGTTTTACTGTTAAAAATACGGCTGTAACTGTAATCAACTTCCGGCAAAACTTCGTTAATCTTATACCAGATTAAGTCTGCACCCTGGTAGCCATTATTTTCAGTAAGCTTGCTGTTCAATTCTTTTGGTGTTATCGGAACACCAAGATGGGATATTGCAGTTGAAACACAGCAAATCAGGCAGCCTGTATTCTCCATTCTTTTTTGGGTATACCCTATTTTATCATCCTTCCACATAGGTTCCTTTTGCCTATAATACTCTGTTACATTAACCGGATAGTCCTTTGAGGGGACAAGTTTCAAACCGACAACTTTTATGTAATATACTCTCCCTGCATACAAAATAAAGGGCAGAGCCGCAATTATCATTACGCATAACATAATCAACAAAATTATAAACAACTGTTTTTTACGTCGAATAAGATTACTGACAGCCATGAATAATTTATTCACATATTAACCCCCCATTTTCGATTTATTTGCAGTAAAAATCATTAAGCGGCAATCAGAAATCGAACTTTTACAGAATTTATACCGAATAACGATATCCGACTGAGGCTTGATCTTGCATATATTAAGATATAAACACCGATATTAAGTATATATCAATTGTTGTAATCTTTCAATTCTTCACATTTAATTAAACTTTCCAAAATTTTATTTTGTTTACTCCGTAATAATCATGTGATATAATATAAATATAGACGGCAACATTTGTTGCAGTCGAATAATTTAAAGTGTAGTTATTTTGTTAACGGTTATTGATTGGCCGTTTTTTTCTTTGTCTTTCGGAAGTCTCAGTATTTTTATAAAAAATAAAAATTTTTATTGATATATTTATCTATTCGGTGTATAATAGTTTAACGTAGGTACGGCCCATTGGTCAAGCGGTTAAGACGCCACCCTCTCACGGTGGAAACAGGGGTTCGATTCCCCTATGGGTCACCAAAAGGCGGTTATTTGTTAACAAACAAAGAGCCGTCTTTAATTGTGTGCCAGGCATGGCACTAATCTAGCTAGTGAAAGTCTAGCCACGGGTATTTACCGCCAAGTGTAGCAAACCACAAGTTGGTATCAGTAATGGTACAGATGAAGGAAGTGGTATAGCAAAATTCTCGAGCCTACGAACAGAAACTTGATAAGGCGATTAGGTGGGTGAGGTTGCATTACAAACTAAAGCCCTAAAGGTAAACGTAAACCGAAGTTGTAAATCAAGAGGTTGTGGAATGAAAGATTAGTGTCTTACCCTGGGAGACCCTACCCACATATCGAAAGATATGGTCGAAAAAGGTTTAGGGAGGGAGTCAGACGAAGTCATAGTAGGCTTAACAGCTGAAGGACTGAAGCGATTTATAGTACGAATCGTTATTAAGAAAATAGTACATTAGCTAGAAATCGGATGGATAAAAAGAGTAGGAGCGTAACCGAGGGATATTATCTATATCTAGAGGGGCGATATGTACAAATTTTATAATAAACAGAGGAGTGACAACGAAATGGAATTAATGGAAGTGATTTTATCAAAGGACAATCTAAATAGAGCTTATAAGAAAGTTGTGTCCAACAAGGGAGCATGTGGAGTAGATGGCATGAGTGTGGAAGAACTAGGAGGACATCTTAGGGAAAATCAAGAAGAAATTATCAATTCCCTAAGGAATAGAACCTATATACCCAAACCAGTGCGAAGAGTATATATACCCAAAAGCAATGGAAAGCAAAGGCCACTAGGAATACCAACAGTTCTAGATAGGATGATACAACAATCAATAGCTCAACCTATAACAGATATTTATGAAAAGGTGTTTAGTGACTACAGTTATGGTTTTAGACCAAATAGGAGCTGTCATGATGCTATAAAACAATCGTTAAGTTACTTAAATGATGGTTGTGAATGGTTAATTGATGTAGATATAGAAAAGTTCTTTGACAAGGTAAATCACGATAAGTTAATACAAATTCTTAGAGAACAAGTAAATGATAGTTCAACCTTAAACCTGATACGTAAGTACTTGAGAGCAGGGGTAATGGAAAATGGACTAGAAAAAGCAACTGAGACTGGAGTTCCTCAAGGTGGCCCATTATCAGTAGTATTATCAAACATATACTTAGATAAGCTAGATAAAGAGCTAGAACAAAGAGGACAGCGGTTTGTAAGGTATGCAGATGATGTTCAAATTTTTACAAAAAGCGAAAAGGCAGCAAATAGGGTAATGAAATCCATCACAAGTTGGCTAGAGAGAAAATTATTTTTAAAGGTAAATATGACAAAAACAAAAGTAGTCAGACCAACCAAGAGTAACTTCTTAGGATTTACATTTTTAAAATATGATGGGAAATGGCAAGTAAAGCCGACAATGGAAAAGAAAAAGGCAATACGTCAGAAACTAAGTGAATACCTAAAAAGAAATAGGGGAGCCTCACGTCCACTAGTAGTAACAATAAAAAGAGTAAATGAAATCTTAAGAGGATGGATAAACTACTTTAGAATAGGTATGATGAAACTGTTTATTAAAGACCTTGGAGCATGGTTAAGACATAAAATAAGGGTTATTTTACTAAAGCAGTGGAAAACACCTAAAACAATATACAGAAATCTAGCATATCTAAATAAGAAATATAAAAACGGATTTGACCATGAAGCAATATTTAAGGTTGCAAATTCAAGATTAGGGCTATATAGACAAAGTGGTATGAATGTAGTTAATTTTATACTTAGTCCAGATTTACTTGAAACAAAAATAAAGGGTGGAGCTGGTTTGCTCAACCCTTTACAATACTATCTAAGAAAAGTTGGAATATAAGTTGTAGAGCCGTATACGAGACCCGTACGTACGGTTCAACGAGAGGGAAATAATTCTCAGCAATTATTTCTCTACTCTATTAAACAATTCACTAGAATTGGTAATCTGGCTGATTTGTTTTCATATGAATAACAATAAGTAAAACTATTAAACAAGATGGATGACAAGCGAACCGATATATTTTGCTCAGTACAATTTATGTAAT
>DUNZ01000081.1 GCA_012839085.1 Clostridiales bacterium | reverse complement strand
TCCCCTTGGAAGGAAAGAGACAATTGTCCTAGCATGGTGTTGGTAGCTAGAAGGTAAAGACTTTCATTTGCTCCGTATTTATTCCAAGTGTTACTTCCATCGACTTCTATCTTCAAGGTATCACTAAGAGGATTACCATCCGGATCTAGTAATTGCAAGGTAATCGTGCCCGCCTGCTTTGCTTTTGCCCAAAGGGAAGAGTAATATTTCACTCCTTCTTTGATGTGCATAGAACAATGGCCGTTGGAATCACAAAATCCTCTGTTATATAAGGTAGCTCCATTGGAGACAGTGATATAATAAGAATTAATCTCAGGATCCCTTAGATTAAAATGTTCATTCAAGCCACCCTTATTTTGAACCTTAACCAATTCTAAATCTCCAAACCAAGCATGCAAGGGGTTATGATTTCTTCCAGTGGAAACAGCGTTTTCACCAGAAGCGGGTGAAAAAGTATCAAAGGTAAAGGATTCAAAAGATCTATTTTGTACCAGTTCTCCATAGATACCACCATCTGCTGCATTGTTAATGTCTTCATAAAATAGACCATATAAGACGTCACTGATGTCAAGAACTTCCTTGCTACCATCTATGGTTAAGCTATAAGGGGGAAGACCTTCGGGAAGTACGGTGGCATCAAAGCTTTTTTCTAACTGGTAATTTCCCCTTTTAAGGAGGGCAGTGAGGGTTACAGCTTGAGGTGCTGAAACCTCCCCTAATTTTCCTTGGTCTGATATCAGCTTTGGATTGCTAGAAGTCCAGATTACTTCAACTTTACCCCCCATCAGAGATTGAGGTAGATTGATATCTTTCACAATGATTGATGTGGGAAAATTTAAATATTTATCTCTAGCAAGAGTTATGATATCCTCATCCGTAAGGGACTCACACATAATCTCAATTACCTGATCTTGGGATAGATCCTTCTTATAAATTCGGAAGTCAGATAAAGCCCCACTAAAATCAGGATCTACATCAAATTGAGATTTTCCAATGTAATTATTGCTATAATTGCTAGAATCATTAAAGGTCTCAAACCAAGTACGAAGTTTCCCATAGGCTCCACTGGAAGTCTGACTAATGGAACCATCTGAAATTAATTCTCCATTAAGGTATAGGATAGGACCTGCGCTACTTTCTGTGCCGCCTTTTGTACCAGTAACGGACATGGCGATATGGATCCATTCTCCAAGGGGAGATCCTTTCCCTGGATCCACAGCAATATCAGATCCAGCATTACAAACACCACGAAGATTACGGGTTAGGAATATATAAGGACCCTGTGCGCTTTTTCCAAAATCAAAGATTCGTTCCCAGACATTTTGTCCTGTTGCAAAATTAACCCAGGTGGTGATGGTTAAACCAGTTTGATCGCTGACATCTTGTAAGAGATCAGAAGGTAACTTCATATAGGAAGTACCAGGATTACCACCAGTCAGTGAGAGGGCCATTCGATTATCAACCATGGATATCTTAGGAGGGGTTGTTCCTAAGGCCACGGCATCATTACCGAAACCGGAGCTGTCTTTGCCAGCTTGGTTTTGATCATTAAATTTGTAATGAGCGATTATAAAATTCTTGTAATTCAAATTCATGTCGTTTTTGTTCATTGAAAATTCCTTTCGATATATATATTATTTTAATTTCGCTTACAGGTTAAAAAACATATTACCATTGGAAAATGCCGGATTGGCATACACTATTTTACAATGGTCTTTCTTCTTCGTCAACTTCAATTCAGATATATAGGTAATACTTACAAAATGTTCTGCTTCTTTTGCATATTATTGGTAAAGTTTGAAATAATACAGATGAATATAGAACATTTATAATGAAAGACCATTAATGAAATACCATTAATGAAATACGAATACCATTATATAATAGGAAGTAATTCAAACCAATGGATATTTGCCAGGATAAAAACTGGGCTTATTACGGCCTAGCCCTGAGGAGAAAGGGAAATGATTTGCGCTAGTAATATTCTGTTTTTTCTAAAAAAAATACTTGCAATTCATAAATCCTTAGTGTATAATATCACATGTTGTGACGTTGATAGCGTAGAAGCGTGAGGTTGCTACCTAAAGTGGTAGGTTTTCCGTGGAGCGAAGGTCAAGTTATGAAACTGGCGACAAGTCACTGTACCAATTGAATCTTCAGCCTTTGATGATGGATAAGGCGGGTGCGTTTCATAGACTCTTATTGAGGGCTAGTTGATATTTCCCAATAAGATACGCACGGATGAGTGTACAGTCACCACTTGTCGTACTGAAATTAAGTGCGAAAAGGAGGCGGCTTTTTTTATGGCAAGTCAAGTAATGAGAATTACATTAAAGGCGTATGATCATCATTTAATTGATCAATCTGCAAGCAAAATCATCGACACTGTTAAGAAGACAGGATCTAAGGTGAGCGGACCGGTACCGTTGCCGACAAAGAAAGAAGTAGTTACAATTCTTAGAGCGGTTCATAAGTACAAAGATTCTAGAGAGCAGTTTGAGCAAAGAACCCATAAGAGATTAATTGATATCATTACACCAACTCAAAAGACTGTGGATGCATTATCCAGATTGGAAATGCCTGCTGGTGTTTACATCGATATTAAGATGAAAACCAAATAATAAAAGCGAATAAGAACAGAAGACATCTTAGGAATAGGCATTATAATAAAACAAATTTATAATTTATGACATAATCCTTAGGGTTGATATATGACTAGTATAGAAACCATCTAGGATGATTGCACGAAAGTGTAATCCGCTGTAGATTAAATAGGAGGTAAGAAAATGAAGAAAGCAATATTGGCTACGAAAGTCGGAATGACACAAGTATTCAGCGAAAATGGAGTACTTATTCCGGTAACTGTATTGCAGGCTGGTCCTCTCTATGTTACACAGGTAAAGACAGTAGAGAATGATGGCTATGCAGCAGTACAGGTTGGATATGGCGATATCAGAGAGAGTCTGGTAAACAAGCCTAGAAAAGGACACTTTGCAAAAGCAGGTGTAGCAAATAAAAGATATCTTAAAGAATTCAAGTTTGAAAATACCGCTGATTATCAGGTAGGTCAAGAAATCAAGGTTGACATTTTTGCAGCCGGAGATAAAGTAGATGCTACCGCGAAATCAAAAGGTAAAGGATTCCAAGGAGCAATTAAGAGACATGGATTATCCAGAGGACCTATGTCCCATGGTTCCAAATACCATAGACATGCAGGTTCCAACGGTGCAGCAACAAGCCCTGGCAGAGTATTTAAGGGTAAGAAGATGCCTGGTCAGATGGGTAATGTAAAGGTTACAGTTCAGAATCTTGAAGTTGTAAGAGTAGATGCTGATAAGAACCTTATCCTTGTAAAGGGTGCAGTACCTGGACCAAAAAAATCCTTGGTTTTACTGAAGCAGTCAGTAAAAGCAAACTAGAGCTTTAAGAAAGGAGGAACTTAAGTTATGGCAAATGTAACTGTTTATAATATCGAAGGCAAAGAAGTTGGTAAATTAGAACTTAACGATGCAGTCTTCGGAGTAGAGATAAATGAACATTTAGTTCACATGGCAGTTGTTCAGCAGCTTGCCAACAAACGTCAGGGTACACAAAGTGCTAAAACCCGTGCTGAAGTAAGTGGTGGCGGAAGAAAGCCTTGGAGACAAAAAGGAACTGGTCATGCAAGACAAGGTTCAACCAGATCCCCTCAATGGAGACACGGTGGTGTTGTATTTGCTCCAAAGCCAAGAGACTATTCCTTCAAGATGAACAAGAAGGAAAAAGTATTAGCAATCAAATCTGCTTTAACATCTAGAGTAAATGAGCAGAAATTAGTTGTATTAGATCAGTTAAGCTTTGATGAAATTAAAACTAAGAAGATGAAAGCTGTACTTGATAACTTTAAGTTAGATAGAGCGCTGATTGTTCTTGATAAGAAAGATGAGAAGGTAACTCTTTCTGCAAGAAATCTTCCGAAAGTAAGAACTGTATTAACAAACTCCATCAATGTTTATGACATCCTAAGATATGATACTTTGGTAATAACCAAGGATGCCGTAGCGAAAATCGAGGAGGTGTACGCATAATGGCAGATTTGAAATATTATGATGTAATCCTTAAACCAATCATAACTGAGAAAAGTATGAATTCCATGGGTGAGAAAAAGTACACATTTAAAGTTCATCCGGAAGCTACTAAGAATCAGATTAAAGAAGCGGTTGAGAAGATGTTTTCCGGCACTAAGGTTGAAAAGGTAAACACTATGAATTTAGATGGTAAAAGCCGTAGACGTGGAAACACAGTAGGTAAGACAGCGAAGACGAAGAAAGCAATCGTTCAGCTGACGGAAGACAGTGCTGAGATTGAAATTTTCTCAGGTCTATAAAATGTTAGATAAAGGATTAGATAATACAGTTAAGGATGCGGTTAAGTGATAGTACGCATCATTTGAAAGGAGTGCAAAAAATGGGAATTAAAACATATCGCCCATATACACCTTCCAGAAGACACATGACTGGTTCTGATTTTACAGAAATCACAGCAACAAAACCTGAGAAGTCATTGGTTGTTTCTTTAAATAGAAAAGCAGGACGTAATAATCAGGGTAAGATTACTGTAAGACACCGGGGTGGTGGATCAAGAAGGAAATATAGAATTATTGATTTCAAGAGAAGAAAAGATGGTATTCCTGCAACCGTCCTAAGCATTGAATATGACCCAAATAGAACAGCAAACATTGCATTAATTTGTTATGCAGATGGTGAAAAATCTTACATCTTAGCTCCTTATGGTCTAAAAGTAGGAAGCAAAGTTATGAACGGAGAAAAAGCTGAAATTAGAGTGGGTAACTGTTTACCACTACAAAACATTCCAGTAGGTACACAAATTCACAATATTGAACTGTATCCTGGTAAAGGTGGTCAGTTAGTTCGTTCTGCAGGTAACTCTGCACAGCTTATGGCTAAGGAAGGTAAATATGCTACCCTTAGACTTCCAAGTGGTGAGATGAGAATGGTTCCGATTGTATGTAGAGCGACTGTTGGACAGGTAGGAAATGTTGATCACGAGCTTATTACAGTTGGTAAAGCGGGACGTAAACGTCACATGGGCTTTCGACCTACCGTACGTGGTTCTGTTATGAACCCGAATGACCATCCTCATGGTGGTGGTGAAGGTAAGACAGGTATCGGTCGTCCAGGGCCATTGACACCTTGGGGTAAACCTGCTCTTGGTCTTAAGACTAGAAAAACAAATAAGCAATCTAACAAGTTGATCATAAGAAGAAGAGACGGAAGTACATTTAAATAATTCATTTGCTGTATACCGTCAAAAGTATTAGTAAGTAATTTAGTCGAGGTGGATTGGTTAATTCACTTAACAAGTATTTATAATTGAACGAAGGTTCGATTAAAGAATTCTAAGGAGGTTAGAATACATGGCTCGTTCACTAAAAAAGGGACCATTTGCAGATGACCATTTATTGAAAAAAGTAGATGCGCTGAATAAAGCCGGTGACAAACAGGTAATTAAAACTTGGTCACGTCGTTCTACAATTTTCCCGCAGATGGTTGGACATACAATTGCGGTTCATGATGGTAGAAAACATGTTCCCGTATATATAACAGAAGATATGGTTGGTCATAAACTCGGTGAGTTTGTTGCAACCAGAACCTATAGAGGACACGGAAAAGACGAAAAGAAAACCAGAAGGTAATGCATGAGCATTAAAAATGGAAGGAGGTTTCATCCATGGCAAGAGGACATAGATCCCAAATCAAGAGAGAAAGAAACGAGAAAGTTGACAACAGAGCTTCAGCAAAGTTATCTTATGCCAGAATATCTGTTCAGAAAGCTTGTTTCGTATTGGATGCCATTCGAGGTAAGGATGTACAAACAGCACTTGGTATTTTAGCATATAGTCCAAGATATGCATCAAGAGTTATAGAGAAGTTATTAAAATCAGCAATTGCAAATGCTGAGGTAAAGAATATGGATCCTGCAAAACTTTACATCGAAGAGTGCTATGCTAATCAGGGACCAATTATGAAGAGAATCAAACCAAGAGCACGAGGCACCGCTTATCGTATCGAGAAAAGAATGTGCCACATTACAGTAGTGCTTAATGAAAGATAAGGAGGGCAATAATGGGACAAAAGGTTAATCCTCATGGCTTAAGAGTTGGTATCATCAATGATTGGGACTCAAGATGGTATGCTGAAGCCGATTTTGCTGATAATCTTGTAGAAGATTATAAGATTAGAACATATCTCAAGAAGAGACTGTACAATGCAGGGATATCTAAGGTTGAGATTGAAAGAGCTTCTGATCGTTTAAAGATAATTATTTATACTGCAAAGCCAGGTGTAGTTATTGGTAGAGCAGGTTCTGAAATAGAAAAATTAAAAGTTGAGATTCAGAAATTCACTTCTAAGAGATTGAACTTAGAAATTAAAGAAGTGAAAAAACCTGATGTAGATGCTCAGTTAGTTGCTGAGAACATAGCTACTCAGTTGGAAAATCGTATTTCCTTTAGAAGAGCTATGAAGTCAACCATGGCAAGAACAATGAAGGCAGGAGCAAAGGGTATTAAGACTTCTGTATCAGGACGTCTTGGCGGGGCTGATATGGCTCGTACAGAATTTTACAGTGAAGGTACTATTCCGCTACAGACCTTACGTGCTAATATCGATTATGGTTTTGCAGAAGCAGATACCACATACGGTAAGTTAGGTGTTAAGGTATGGATCTATCATGGAGAAGTGCTTCCTACAAAAGGAGCCAAAGCAGAAGGGAGCGATAAATAATGTTAATGCCTAAAAGAGTGAAACGTCGTAAGCAATTCCGTGGAACTATGTCTGGTAAAGCAACCAGAGGAAATACGCTTGCGTATGGAGAATACGGTCTTGTAGCAACCGAACCGGCATGGATTAAATCGAACCAAATTGAGGCAGCCCGTGTTGCTATGACTCGTTTTACAAAACGTGGTGGTAAAGTTTGGATTAAAATATTCCCTGATAAACCTGTAACCACAAAACCTGCGGAAACTCGTATGGGTTCCGGTAAAGGTACAGTAGAGTATTGGGTAGCTGTTGTTAAGCCAGGACGTGTAATGTTTGAGATCGCAGGTATTCCTGAAGATATCGCTAGAGAAGCATTACGTCTTGCATCACATAAATTACCGGTGAAATGCAAAATAGTTTCCCGTGCAGACTTAGAAGGCGGTGAAAACAGTGAAAATTAATAAATATGTAGAAGATTTAAGAAAAAAATCAGCTACAGAATTAAATGAAGAATTAGTAGCTGCGAAGAAGGAACTTTTTAACTTAAGATTCCAAAATGCAACCAATCAGTTAGAGAATACAAGTAGAATTAAAGAAGTTAGAAGAAATATTGCAAGAATTCAGACAATAATCTCTGAACTTTCTAAGGCTTCTAAATAATTATGGCGATTGATATTTAATCATCGCCATGGAAAGGAGTATCGTTGTGGAAAGAAATTTAAGAAAAGTTCGTATCGGCAAAGTTGTTAGCGATAAAATGGATAAAACAATTGTTGTAGCTTTAGTAGACAATGTAAAGCATCCTTTATACGGAAAAATCGTAAAAAGAACTTATAAATTAAAAGCACATGATGAGAACAACGAGTGCAAAATCGGCGACAGAGTAAAGGTTATGGAAACAAGACCATTATCTAAGGATAAAAGATGGAGACTTGTGGAGATCGTTGAGAAAGCAAAATAATACCGAAGTTCTTCCAAAAATGTCTGTATGCTGGCATGCATACAGAGTTCTAATGCAACTGAAAGGAGAATTATCATGATTCAAGTTGAAACAAGACTAAAAGTTGCCGATAATACTGGTGCCAAAGAACTTCTTTGCATCAGAGTATTAGGCGGTTCATCTAGAAGATATGCTAATATAGGTGATATTATTGTTGCTTCGGTTAAAGATGCAACACCTGGTGGTGTTGTAAAGAAGGGCGACATAGTAAAAGCTGTAGTCGTACGTACCGTAAAAGGTGCACGTCGTAAAGATGGTTCCTATATTAGATTTGATGAGAATGCTGCCGTAGTAATTAAAGATGACAAGAATCCAAGAGGAACTCGTATCTTTGGACCGGTAGCGAGAGAATTAAGAGAGAAACATTTCATGAAAATCGTTTCTTTAGCACCAGAAGTATTATAAGGAGGTGTCGACTGTGGCAACGATGAAAATCAAGAAGGGTGACACCGTTAAGGTGATCGCTGGTAAAGATAAAGGAAAAGAAGGCAAGGTTCTTGCTGTTAATGATGGTAAAGTATTAGTAGAAGGCGTTAATATGGTATCAAAACACAGCAAAGCAGACCAATCAAATCCTAAGGGTGGCATCATCCAAAAAGAAGCGCCAATTGATGTATCAAAGGTAATGTACGTTCACAAGGGTAAAGTGACCAGAATTGGCTTCAAGTTTGTAGAAGGCAAGAAGGGAACCCAAAAGGTACGTTTCGCTAAGATTACTGGCGACGTTATCGACTAATTAGAGAGGAGGTTCATTAAAGTTGGCTAGATTAAAAGATATGTACTATAATGAAGTTGTAGCCGGCATGACTAAGAAGTTCGGATATAAGAACGTAATGGAAGTGCCGAAATTAGATAAAATTGTCATCAACATGGGTGTTGGTGAAGCAAAGGAAAATGCGAAACTCCTTGAGTCTGCAGTTAAAGATCTTGAGATTATCACTGGACAAAAACCTGTAATAACCAAGGCAAAGAAATCAATTGCAAACTTCAAGTTAAGAGAAGGCATGTCCATTGGTTGTAAGGTAACTTTAAGAGGCGAAAAAATGTATGAGTTTGCCGATCGTTTAATAAACTTAGCATTACCTCGTGTACGTGACTTCCGTGGTGTGAATCCGAATGCATTTGACGGTAGAGGAAACTACTCCCTCGGTATCAAGGAACAATTGATTTTCCCTGAAATCGAATATGACAAGGTAGACAAGGTTAGAGGAATGGATATCGTCTTCGTAACCACAGCAAAGACAGATGAAGAGGCTCGTGAACTGTTAACACTTTTCGGTATGCCATTTAGAAAATAGGAGGAGGGATTTCCATGGCAAAAACGTCAATGAAAGTAAAGCAACAACGTAAGCAGAAATTCTCCACCAGAGAATATAACCGTTGTAGAATTTGTGGCCGTCCACACGCTTATTTAAGAAAATACGGAATCTGCAGAATTTGTTTTCGTGAATTAGCGTACAAAGGTCAAATACCAGGCGTAAAGAAAGCTAGCTGGTAAGAGGTTTAGAAAGGAGGCAAATGAGATGACAATGAGCGATCCAATTGCAGATATGCTTACGAGAATTCGTAATGCTAATACTGCTAAACATGATACAGTAGATGTACCTGCTTCTAAAATGAAAATTGCTATTGCCGACATCCTACTTAGGGAAGGTTATATCAAAAAGTATGAAATCAAAGAAGTTGGAAGCTTTAAGACAATCCATATTACTTTAAAATATGGTAAAGATAAAAATGTTAAGATTATTACAGGACTAAAAAGAATTTCAAAGCCAGGCCTTAGGGTTTATGCTAATAAAGATGAACTGCCAAAGGTACTTGGAGGCTTAGGAATTGCGATTATTTCCACCAATAAAGGTGTTATCACAGATAGAGAAGCAAGAGAATTAAATGTAGGTGGAGAAGTACTGGCTTTTGTTTGGTAATAAACAAAGTTCACAATATAATAGGAGGTGCGGGCATGTCACGTATAGGTAGAATGCCTATCGCTATACCAGCAGGTGTAACCGTTGATATAGCAGAAAATAATAAAGTGACCGTAAAAGGTCCTAAGGGAACATTAGAAAGAGTGTTACCCGCAGAAATGGGAATTAAAATAGAAGGTTCTGAAGTTGTTGTTACAAGACCAAATGATCTTAAGAAAATGAAATCTTTACATGGTCTTACCAGAACATTAATTGCTAATATGGTTATCGGTGTAACTGAAGGTTATCAGAAAGTCCTTGAAATCAACGGTGTTGGTTATAGGGCAGCGAAATCTGGTAAAGAATTAACATTAACATTAGGTTATTCCCATCCAGTTGTTATGGTTGATCCAGAAGGTGTAGAATCTACTATGGATGGACAGAACAAGATTATAATCAAAGGTATTGATAAAGAAAAGGTTGGCCAATACGCCGCTGAAATCAGAGCTAAGAGAGCTCCGGAACCTTATAAAGGTAAGGGAATTAAGTATGCTGATGAAGTGATTAGACGCAAGGTTGGTAAGACCGGTAAGAAATAAGGGAGGAGTGAAATAAATGGTTAAAAAAGAATCCAGATCTAAAATTCGTGTTAAAAAGCATTTAAAATTACGTAATCGTTTCACAGGTACTCCTGAGAGACCGCGTTTAGCTGTATTCAGAAGCAACAATCATATGTATGCACAGATTATTGATGATACAGTAGGCAACACTTTAGTTGCAGCCTCCACTCTTCAGAAAGATGTTAAGGCTGAGCTTCCGAAGACCAACGATGTAGCAGCAGCAGCATACTTAGGTACTGTGATTGCAAAAAGAGCATTAGAAAAAGGTATTAAAGATGTTGTCTTTGACAGAGGCGGCTTTATATATCAGGGTAAGATTAAAGCGTTGGCAGATGCAGCTCGTGAAGCTGGTCTGAATTTCTAGGCAAGGAGGAGAATAGATGAAACGTACAGTTATTGATACAAGTCAACTGGAGTTAGAAGATAAAGTAGTATCAATTAAACGTGTTACTAAAGTTGTAAAAGGTGGACGTAACTTCAGATTTACAGCATTAGTAGTAGTTGGCGATAGAAACGGACACGTTGGAGCAGGTTTAGGTAAGGCATCAGAAATCCCTGAAGCAATTCGTAAGGGAAAAGAAGATGCGATTAAGAAATTAGTGAGCCTGCCTATTGATGAGAACGGCAGTGTTCCCCATGACTTTATCGGTAAATTTGGTAGTGCTACCGTTTTACTAAAGCGTTCACCAGAAGGTACTGGTGTTATCGCTGGTGGTCCTGCTCGTAACGTACTTGAGCTTGCAGGTTACAAGAATATTCGTACCAAATCACTTGGTTCTAATAATAAACAAAATGTAGTACTTGCTACTATAGATGGTTTAAGCCAGTTAAAGACCCCTGAGGAAGTAGCTAAGCTTCGTGGTATTTCCGTAGATCAGCTGAAATAAGCTGTCCAGGAGCTGTCATTTATTCGAAAATGGAGGTGTCAAAATGGCAAACAAATTGAAAATTACTTTAGTGAGATCTACCATCGGTGCCATTCCAAAACACAGGGAAACAGTAAAGGCACTAGGCTTGAGAAAGCTTCATAAAAGCGTAGAAATGCCTGATAATCCAGCTGTTAGAGGTATGGTTGCTCAGGTACGTCACTTAGTAAAGGTCGAAGAAATATAATTATTAGTAATAGAAGGAGGTGCGCTAGTATGAATTTATCAGAATTAAGACCTGCTGTTGGTTCCAAACAGAGTAAAAACTTTAGAAGAGGACGCGGTCATGGTTCAGGTAATGGTAAGACTGCCGGTAAAGGTCATAAAGGCCAAAAGGCACGTTCCGGAGCTCCTAGAGTAGGATTCGAAGGCGGTCAGATGCCTTTGTATAGAAGAATTCCGAAGCGTGGATTCACAAATAGAAATAGCAAAATAATCGTTGCAATAAACGTAGATGTATTAAATAGATTTGATGACGGTGCTACAGTAACAGTTGATTCATTAAAAGAAGCAGGGATCATTAAAAACCCAAGAGATGGTGTAAAGATTCTTGGAAATGGAGAACTAACTAAGAAGCTTGATGTCAAGGTTAATGCATTTAGTGCAAGTGCAATCGAAAAAATACAGGCTCTTGGTGGAAATGCTGAGGTGGTCTAAAAATGATAAAAACACTGCGAAATGCTTTGAAAGTTAAGGATATCAGAACCAGACTCATATATACTTTAATTTGCCTTATAATAGTAAGACTGGGAACATTGCTCCCAGCCCCTGCTATTAGTAGGGATGTTACAGATCAGTTTTTTAATGCAGAAACATTGGGTATTTTTAATATCTTAACCGGTGGTTCCTTTTCGAGAATGTCTATTTTTGCTCTAAGTATATCACCGTATATTTCAGCGTCTATTATTGTCCAGTTACTTACCATTGCAATTCCTAAGTTAGAGGAAATGCAAAAGGAAGGCGAGGATGGTAGAAGACGCATCAATGAAATTACCCGCTATGTAACAGTAGTTTTGGCAGTAATCGAATCTGGTGCTATGGCGATTGGTTTTGGTAGCCAGGGTGCTTTAGAAGGCGGTTTGACATTTACGAATGTAATCGTTATTATAGCATCCTTTACAGCAGGATCAACATTTCTTATGTGGCTTGGAGAACGGATTACCGATAAGGGCGTTGGCAATGGTATCTCGATTATCTTGTTAATCAATATCGTATCAACAATGCCTGGTGATTTTATCAACTTATTTAACAATTTTATTTTAAATAAACCTGTAGGTAAGGCTATTGTTGCTGCACTTGTAATCATAGTAGTAATACTTGTTACAGTAGTCTTAGTTGTACTATTACAGGAAGCAGTAAGGAAAATTCCAGTACAATATGCAAAAAAAATACAGGGAAGACGTATGGTTGGTGGACAAACCTCCCATATTCCTTTAAAGGTAAATACCGCAGGTGTTATTCCAGTTATTTTTGCAAATTCACTGATGTCATTCCCAATAGTAATTGCTTCCTTCTTTGGTGTATATCCTGAAAGAGCATATTTCTGGCCTAAGGTTCTAAAAGTATTAGATTCTAGAAGCTGGTTAGTATTTAAGGGAATGGATTGGGGTGAAATCAAGTATTCGATTGGCTTATTAATCTACATCGCATTACTTGTATTCTTTGCGTATTTTTATACTTCAGTTACTTTTAATCCAATAGAAGTAGCAAATAACATAAAGAAGCAAGGTGGATTTATTCCTGGTATCCGTCCGGGTAAACCAACAACAGAATACTTAAGCAAGGTACTTAATTATATTGTTCTTGTGGGAGCAATTGGATTGATTATTATTTCTATCATTCCGATGTTCTTTGCAGGAGCGTTTGGTGCTTCCGTTAGCTTTGGTGGTACCTCCATCATCATTATTGTTGGTGTTATTATAGAGACAATGAATCAGATTGAATCTAAAATGTTGGTACGCCACTATAAGGGCTTCCTAAACGATTAGGAAACTTAAATTCGGTGATCGAAGCATTGAAAGACAGGTGCAGGCGGGTACTTGCTACCTTTTAAAAGTGCCACAGACAGTCAATTTTGCTTATTGACTTGTATCATATTACCTTTTATATAAGCAAAATTGACTGCCTGTAGCATAAAGAAATGAAAGCTTCAAGTATCCGCTTGTACATGATACAAGCTATTTATAAAGGTAGTTAAATCTTTTGTAATTAATATAGTAATGTAATTAATATAGTATTTAATATATAAGGTAGGTTTATTATTAGTAACCGACTAGGGTAATATTGTATATCATATATGTCATGAGAAGGTATTTTAAATAATCTGCTTTCCTAAAGTTTCCAAAGGGGGAAAAGAACAGAAATGAAAATAATTATGCTAGGAGCACCTGGTGCAGGTAAGGGTACTCAAGCAAAAAAATTAGCTGTAAAATATAAAATTCCTCATATATCCACAGGAGATATCTTTCGTTTAAATATTAAGGCAGGTACACCCATAGGCTTAAAAGCTAAGGTTTACATTGATCAAGGTCAATTAGTTCCTGATGATCTTGTTGTTGAATTGGTGATAGATCGATTAAAACAGCCAGATTGTGAAAGAGGCTATCTCTTGGATGGTTTCCCCAGAACAATACCGCAGGCACAAGCACTGGATGCAGCACTGGATCAGAAGAATGATTCCATTGATTGTGCCATCGACGTAAACGTTCCGGATGAGAACATTATTAAAAGGATGTCGGGAAGAAGAGCTTGTTTAAATTGTGGAGCAACATATCACATAGAGCATATTCCTCCAAAGAAGGAAGGAATTTGTGATGTGTGCGGTAATGATTTGATTTTAAGAGAAGATGATAAGCCAGAAACAGTAAAAAAACGTTTGGAGGTTTATCATAAGCAGACTCAACCTTTAATTGACTACTATAGAAAGAAAAAGAAATTATTATCGGTTGATGGTACAAAAGATATGGACGCTGTTTTTAACAACATAATGAAAGCATTAGAAGCATAAGAGTAAATGTTAGAAAATTCTCTTGGCTCGATTGACCATGAAGAAAGGGTGGCTGATATGTCAATTAGTATTAAATCAGGAAAAGAAATTGAGTTAATGAGGGAATCAGGTAAGATTCTTGCAAAGGTTTTGGAAGAATTGAAGACCTTGATTGTTCCCGGGATTTCAACACTTGAGATTGATAGAAAGTGCTATGAAATTATAAAAAGTTATAATTGCATTCCCTCCTTTCTTAATTATAATGGTTTTCCAGCTTCCATTTGTATCTCCATCAATGATGAAGTTGTTCATGGAATACCAAATAAAAAAAGAATCCTACGGGATGGAGATATCGTCAGTTTAGATTGCGGTGTAATATATCAGGGATATCATTCTGATGCAGCAAGAACCGTACCCGTTGGTGAAATTTCAAATGAAGCAAAAAGATTAATTGAAGTAACCGAGCAAAGTTTCTTTGAAGGAATTAAGTTTGCTAAAGCAGGTCATCATCTACATGAGATTTCTGAAGCAATACAAGAGTATGTAGAATCCTTTGGTTATTCGGTTGTTAGAGATTTGGTAGGGCATGGGATAGGTAAAAACCTTCATGAGGAGCCGCAGATACCAAATTTCAAACAAAAGCGTAGAGGCCCTAGGCTAGAAGCAGGAATGACATTGGCAATAGAGCCTATGGTAAATGCAGGACGCTATGATGTTTTATGGGAAGATGATGACTGGACGGTCGTAACCAGGGATGGATCATTATCCGCACATTATGAAAATACAGTATTGATTACGGATGGTGAACCAGAAATTTTAACATGGAAATAGACATGAGAGATATTAGGGTTGGAAGTTTTGCCGAAGCGATTGCTGGGCATGACTCTGGAAAATGGTATGTAATATTTCGTATAGAGAATGAATATGTATATTTAGTGGACGGCAGAATCAGAACTCTGGATCGGCCTAAAAAGAAAAAAGTAAAACACATTCGTATATTGAATCATTTTGATCCGTTGTTGGCTGATAAGATCAGTAACGAAACAGTAAGAAATGAAGAAATAAAAAGATCATTGAAATTGTTGCAAAAGGGAAATTCATGTAAGGAGGTTTAGTATGTCAAAAGCCGATGTTGTAGAAATCGAGGGTACTGTAGTTGAAAAATTACCCAATGCCATGTTCCAGGTTGAACTAGAAAATGGTCATAAAGTGTTAGCTCATATTAGTGGAAAACTTCGTATGAATTTTATTAAAATCGTACCAGGCGATAAGGTAACCCTTGAATTATCTCCATATGATTTAACCAAAGGCAGAATAATATGGCGTGATAAATAAGAACTTAATATGGAAAATATTATTCTTATACATGAATTTGCTGTTGTAAAAAAATTGCTTGCTATTATATTACTGCGGTGATATAATAATAAGCGGACTTTTTTGAAAGGGGTGAACTACTGTGAAAGTAAGGTCATCAGTAAAACCAATTTGTGAAAAATGCAAAATCATTAGAAGAAAGGGTAGTATCAGAGTAATCTGTGAAAATCCGAAACACAAACAAAGACAAGGCTAATATACAATAGTTCGGGTACCTCAAAAGACTCACTGTTGTTTTATATATAATAGTTCTTGCTTTTTGTGTTACAATCGTCTGTCTGGTTTGACAGAGACATTGTGATATTGTGGGCAGACCAGTTACCGTAAATACTTCGGGTCTGTTTTAAGGACTGTGCCGTCATCACAGAGCCTTAGTGGGCATGCTGATTGTCATGTTCGTCACAATTTAAAGCGGCTGACGTAATGGTACAATATGGCGTAACATTACGGTGTTATCAAAACAAAACATTTTGGAGGTGTAAAGAGCACATGGCTCGTATCAGTGGTGTAGATTTACCAAGAGAGAAACGTGTAGAGATCGGACTAACTTATATTTACGGTATCGGAAGGGTTAGTGCCAATCGTATTCTTGCTGCAGCAAATGTTAATCCAGACACTCGTGTCAGAGATTTGACAGACGAAGAAGTTGCAAGAATTCGTGATGTAATTGATGAGACTCAGATGGTAGAGGGTGACTTAAGAAGAGAAATAGCCCTTAACATTAAGAGACTACAAGAAATCGGATGCTATAGAGGAATCCGTCATAGAAAAGGTCTTCCTGTTCGTGGTCAAAAGACAAAGACCAATGCTAGAACAAGAAAAGGCCCAAGAAGAACAGTAGCTAACAAGAAGAAATAATTAATATAATTATATTTGGAATTAATAGTATAACATTGGAAGCATACACTTAGCAGGCTTTCAATATTGTAATAATCCAATAGGAGGGTTTGTTAAATGGCTAAGAAAATAGCAGCTAAAAAAGTGACTAAAAAACGTGTGAAAAAGAACGTAGAACGTGGACAGGCACACATTCAGTCATCTTTTAACAATACAATTGTTACGCTGACAGATGCAGAAGGAAACGCTCTTTCTTGGGCTAGCGCTGGTGGATTAGGCTTCAGAGGTTCAAGAAAATCAACTCCTTATGCTGCGCAAATGGCAGCTGAAACTGCAGCAAAAGCAGCACTTGTACATGGTTTAAGATCAGTAGAAGTTATGGTCAAAGGCCCCGGTTCAGGCAGAGAAGCAGCAATTCGTGCGCTTCAAGCATGCGGCATTGAAGTAACTAGTATTAGGGACGTGACACCGGTTCCTCATAACGGATGTCGTCCGCCAAAACGCAGAAGAGTCTGATAAGGAGGTATAAGAAAAATGGCAAGAGATATGGGTCCTGTTTTAAAAAGATGTAGATCCTTAGGTATAGAGCCAGCTTATTTAGGTATTGATAAGAAGTCAAATAGAACCTATGCAAGAGCAGGCAAAAAGACCAGTGAATATGGTTTACAATTAAGAGAAAAGCAGAAGGCAAAATTCATCTACGGTATGTTAGAAAAGCCTTTTAGAAATTTATTTGCTAGAGCATCAAAAATGAAACACGGTACTGTTGGTGAAAACCTAATGACATTATTAGAGTTAAGATTAGATAATGTTATGTTCCGTTTAGGTTTTGCTAGAACAAGAAAAGAAGCAAGACAAATTGTTGATCACAAGCATGTATTAGTGAACGGTAAATGTGTAAACATTCCATCCTACACACTAAAAGCTGGAGATAAGATTGAAATAAAAGAGAAATTCAAAAACACACAAAGATATAAAGATATCTTTGAAGTTACTACTGGAAGAACTGTACCGGCATGGCTAGAAGCAGATCATGAAGCTCATACAGGAGTTGTTAAAGAAATTCCTACAAGAGATCAGATTGATGTTCCGGTTAACGAAGTGTTAATTGTCGAGTTGTATTCTAAATAATAAAATTATGCTTATCATATTTTCATTTATACAGAAGATCAATTGCCTTGATAAAGACTGATATAAGTGAAAATATGCTTTGCGTATTTATTATGATGGATTTTATCAACTCAAAATACCCAGAAGGAGGGTCCTGTTGTGTTCGATTTTGAAAAACCCAAAATAGAGATTGCAGAAATATCCGAAGATAAAAAATTTGGACGTTTTATTGTAGAACCTTTGGAAAGAGGATATGGTACAACTTTAGGTAATTCCCTAAGAAGAATTATGTTGTCATCCTTACCAGGTTGTGCAGTAAGCCAAATTAAGATTGACGGTGTAGTTCATGAGTTCAGTGTAATCCCTGGTGTAAAGGAAGATGTAACTGAAATTATCATGAATATCAAAAGCTTAGCAATCAAAAACACAAGTGATACGAATGAGCCTAAGACCGCTTATATTGAGGCGGAAGGTGAAGTTGTAGTGACAGCAGGAGATATTCAAGCTGATCCGGATATTGAGATTTTGAATCCTGATCAGGTTATTGCAACACTGTGCGGTGGTCCGGATAGTAAACTATTTATGGAATTAACCATAACCAATGGTAGAGGATATGTTAGTGCTGATAAGAATAAAAATGAGGATTTACCAATTGGCGTAATACCCATTGACTCCATTTATACTCCGGTAGAAAGGGTAAATCTTTCTGTAGAAAACACTCGTGTTGGTCAAATTACTGACTTTGACAAGCTGACCTTGGATATATTCACCAATGGTACATTAGCGCCTGACGAAGCAGTTAGCTTGGCAGCTAAGGTGTTGAGTGAGCACTTAAATTCCTTTATTGATCTTTCAGAAAATGCAAAAACAGCTGAAATCATGGTAGAAAAAGAGGATAATGAAAAAGAAAAAGTACTTGAAATGAGTATTGATGAATTAGAGTTATCCGTTCGTTCTTACAACTGCCTAAAGAGAGCTGGTATAAATACAGTAGAAGAACTAACCAACAAAACTGCAGAAGATATGATGAAAGTAAGGAACCTTGGACGCAAGTCTCTAGAAGAAGTACTTACGAAACTGAAAGAGCTTGGATTATCTTTGGCTCAAAGTGAAGATTAAATAATAAGATGTTAAATTTTCATAGATTTTCTTAAAGAGTTATCTTAAGAAAGAATTCGTAGCTAAACCTAAAGATTTAAAGGAGGGAATGAAATGGCTGGTTATAGAAAGCTTGGAAGAACTTCAAGCCAGAGAAAGGCTTTGCTTAGAAACCAAGTAACAAATTTATTATATAACGGTAAAATTGTTACTACGGAAGCGAAAGCAAAGGAAATTCGTAGTATAGCCGAAAGCATGATTGCGCTTGCTGTGAAAGAAAAAGACAATTATGAGACAGTTACCGTAACAGCTAAAGTTGCTCGTAAAGATAAAGATGGTAAAAGAGTTAAGGAAGTTGTAGATGGTAAAAAAGTTACCGTTTATGATAATGTAGAGAAAACAATCAAGAAGGATAGTCCTAGCCGTCTTCACGCTAGAAGACAAATGATGAAGTATCTCTACCCTGTAACTGAAGTACCTGCAGAAAATGCTGGTAAGAAGAGAAATACAAAGGTAGTTAACCTGTCTGATAAGCTATTCAATGAAATAGCACCGAAGTATGCTAACCGTAACGGTGGTTACACTAGAATCGTAAAGATTGGACCACGTAAGGGTGACGCAGCTATGGAAGTATTAATTGAACTAGTATAATATAGAAATTGGGGACGTATGGCTTAACAGCAGGCGTCCCTTTTTGTTTCATAGGAAAGTTCTCTGAACTTAATATTTTTCTTAGGATTCGATTTTTCTTGGTTTTACTGAGGAAATATGATACAATTCAGAAAAGTTATTCCTATTAGAATGAATCTGAAATGAGGAAGGCCATGGAAATGATTAAGGTGAAGGACTTGACTTTTGAATACATCCGTCGTGATGAGGATGGTAATGTTGAGTCCATAAATACTGCTATTGATAATGTAAATATTAAAGTGAGTAAAGGTGACTTTATTGCCATATTAGGAGCCAATGGCTCTGGTAAGTCCACCCTAGCAAAACATATCAATGCTTTATTATATCCAACCAAGGGTAGTGTTTGGGTTAATGGTTTGAATACCCAAGAGGAGAAAAATCTTTGGGATATTCGCCAAAGTGCTGGAATGGTATTTCAAAATCCGGATAATCAGATTATAGCAGCAGTTGTGGAAGAGGATGTAGGTTTTGGACCTGAAAATATAGGCATTCCAACCAATGAAATTTGGGAAAGAGTAGAAAAGAGCCTAAAAGCAGTAGGTATGTTGGAGTATCGCAGTCATTCCCCCAATAAATTATCTGGTGGACAAAAGCAGAGGGTTGCAATCGCTGGAATTATGGCCATGAAACCAGAATGTATTATATTGGATGAGCCAACCGCTATGTTAGACCCAGATGGAAGAAAAGAAGTAATTTCCACCATTCGGGAACTGAATAAGAAAGAAAAAGTAACCATCCTTCTAATTACACATCATATGGATGAGGTTACTTCTGCAGATAAAGTGATCGTTATGAACCAGGGGAAGGTTGTTATGCAAGGAAAACCCCGAGAAATATTTTCTAAAGTGGATGAAATAAAAAGTTATCGGTTGGACGTACCTCAGGTAACAGAATTGGCCTTTGAATTAAAAAAAGCAGGACTAGATTTACCCGAGGGAGTTTTAACAGTTGAAGAATTAGTAGAGGCAATTAAGCAGCTAAAAAAGTCTAAATAGTAATACATTAACATTAAAAAATGAGAAGCAAGAAGTCTTAGAAGCTTTTAGAGCAGGTGAACTTATGCAAATAGTATTTGATAACGTAAATTATATTTATAGTCCTGGCACAGCCTATGAAAGACATGCATTAAAAAATATTAGTTTTTCCATTGAAAAGGGAGAATTTATAGGATTAATTGGTCATACAGGATCCGGAAAGTCTACTTTGATTCAGCATATGAATGGACTGATGAAAGCTACCAGTGGACACATTTATTTTAATGGTGCTGATATTAATGCTCAGGATTATAAACTTAAGGAACTACGGAGCAAGGTAGGTCTTGTATTCCAATATCCAGAGCATCAACTCTTTGAGACCACAGTATTTAAGGATGTGTGCTTTGGACCCTCCAATCTGGGATTGGATAAATTAGAGATTGAACTACGAGCTTATGAAGCTTTAAAAATGGTAGGAATCGGGGATGATTTATTGGATGCATCTCCTTTTGAGTTATCTGGAGGCCAAAAACGTAGGGTAGCCATTGCAGGAGTTTTAGCCATGAAACCTGAGGTATTAATTCTTGATGAACCTACGGCTGGTTTGGATCCAAGAGGTAGGGATGATATACTAGATCAAATTAAGAAACTACATGAGGAAAGTGATATAACCATTATTCTAGTTAGCCATAGCATGGAGGATGTTGCAAAGTACGTAGATCGAATCTTTGTGATGAATCAAGGAGAGCTGATTTTTAATCATACAGCCAAAGAAGTGTTTTCGCGAATCAGCGAACTAGAAGAAATACATTTGGCTGCTCCTCAGGTAACTTATGTTATGAAAGGTTTAAAGGACGCAGGCTTTTCTGTACCTCTCGATGTTACAACCGTAGAGGAAGCGAAAAATGTGATTTTAAAGTTATTAAAAACATGATAAGTATTTCGATAAACAGTCATAAAGTTTGGCATAGGAAAGTGAGTATTTTATGATCAGAGATATTACAATAGGACAATATTATCCGGCAAATTCCATACTACATCGTACCGATCCTAGGGTTAAATTGGTCGGTACCTTGATGTTTATCGTTTCTTTGTTCCTCTTTGATACATTTTATGGGTATCTTATGGTAACTTTATTTTTGGCATCGGTTATAAAAATGTCTAAGGTACCATTTAGATTTATCGTAAGAGGTCTTAAGGCAGTAATTGTATTGCTATTATTTACAGTGACCTTTAATTTGTTTCTAACCCAAGGTGAAATCTTATGGCAGTGGGGTTTCTTAAAGATCACCTATGAGGGACTAAGGCTGGCTGGTTTTATGGCAATTCGACTGACATTTTTAATACTAGGCTCCTCCCTCATGACATTTACTACGACCCCCAATCAATTAACCGATGGATTAGAAAAATTATTACGGCCTCTGAATCATATTAAGGTTCCGGTTCATGAAATAGCAATGATGATGTCAATTGCCCTTCGCTTTATACCAATTTTATTAGAAGAAACGGATAAGATTATGAAGGCACAGATGGCTAGGGGAGCAGATTTTGAATCTGGAGGAATCTTAAAACGAGCAAAGAGTCTTATTCCTTTGTTGGTACCCTTATTCGTATCGGCATTTCGTAGGGCCAATGATTTAGCTATGGCTATGGAGGCAAGATGCTATCGGGGGGGTAATGGTAGAACCAAGATGAAACCCTTAAAATACAGTAAAAATGACTATCTTGCCTATACAGTTTTATTTCTCTATATTGCACTTGTGATAACGATACGCATATTAGAAAACCATTTTTAATAGGATTAAGTAAGAAGATAAAGCTAGTGAAATGGTAAGTGTTAATGGAATAGATAAAGAAAACCAAGTTAATGTAATTTATTAACCGCCTAAGACTAAGATTAAGGATTAAACAAGAAAAGCCCTAGTAATGGATAATATAAGTAAGTTAAAGTAAAATAGGTAAAGTTAAAGCAGTAGTAAAACAGGTAAAGTTAAAGCAATCGATGAAATAGGTTAAAGAAAAGCAATAGATATAATAGGTAAAAGAAAAGCAACAGATATAATAGTAAATTTAATGTAAGGGATTAAGCTAATAAAAAAGATTAAGTTTAGAATAGGGTTTATGGGATTGCAATGAGAAGAATTAAATTAGAAGTAGCGTATGATGGAACCAATTATTGTGGTTGGCAAATCCAACCGGGAAAACCAACAGTGGAAGCAGAGATTAATCAGGCTTTAACTAAGCTCTTAAAAGAAGAGATAAAGGTCATAGGGGCAAGTAGAACGGATTCGGGAGTACATGCCCTGGGAAATGTCGCTGTATTTGATACAGAAAGGATGATACCTGCTGAAAAAATTTGTTTTGCCTTAAATCAATGGTTACCTGAGGATATCCGAGTTCAAAATTCGATTGAAGTTCCTTCTGATTTTCATCCAAGAAAAGTTGCTTGCCGAAAAACTTATGAGTACCGAATCTTAAATAGTAGAATTGCCATACCTACAGAACGCTTATATGCGAATTTTATTTATTATGATATGGACATAGAAAAGATGCAGGAAGCAGCCAACGATCTAATTGGAGAGCACGATTTTAAGAGTTTTTGTAGTGTCAAAACACAAGTTCTTGATACCGTACGAACCATATATAAATTAGAAGTCCATAAGAATGGAGATATCATAACCATTCGGGTAAATGGCAATGGTTTTCTCTATAATATGGTTCGGATTATTGTAGGCACCTTACTTGAAGTCGGGCGAGGATCAATCCAGCCAGAGATGGTAAAAGAGATCTTAGAGAAAAAGGATAGAAAATTTGCAGGACCAACCGCACCTGCCAATGGACTAATATTGGTTAATATTGAATACTTATAAGGGGGATTACAATGAGGTATTTAAGATTAATTGATCTGCAATCAATCAACAATATAACAATCGTTTTGCGATTGGTTATGGCGGTTATATTAGGGGGAATCATAGGTTTTGAACGAGGTAGAGCGGGGCGACCAGCTGGCCTACGCACTCATATTTTGGTTTGTTTAGGCTCCACACTCACCATAATGACGAATCAATATATATTTCAAGAAATGGGTGCAGGAGATCCAACTAGGATGGCGGCTCAGGTGATATCGGGTATCGGTTTTCTAGGCGCAGGAACCATAATAGTTACAGGAAGACATCAGGTAAAAGGATTGACAACAGCAGCCGGTTTATGGGCAACAGCATGTATGGGTATAGCCATTGGAATAGGTTTTTATACAGGGGCATTGGTTGGATGTTTTTTAATTGCATTTTCTACGGTGGTATTGCACCGCTTAGATAATTACATGTTGTCTAAATCCAAGGTTATGGATATGTATATTGAATTTAATACAAACACTTCTATTAATACGATTATTGACAAATTAAAAGAGCAAGAGATAAAAATAGATTCTTTGGAAATAGTGAAGCCAACCTATGGAGCAAGCTCAGTGGTTGCAGCCATATTGACCTTACGGTTAAAGCAAAAAAGAAACCGTTATGATGTCGTTGCAGATATTTGTTCTCTAGAAGGAGTTGAATATGCGGAAGAAGTATAGGCTATCAGGGGATAAGAATTTGGTGTGAGATGAAAATATGAATAAAAAAACGAGTATAACTTTAGGTAAAGAAATAATCCCTAAGGAAAGATTCAATCCAGATCTGTATATCTGGTTAAAGCTTTCCTTAGGGATTTTCTAATTATAAAAAACCATTAACTTCCAAAAAACGGTTGACATGGACTAAGGGTTCTTTTATAATATTAAACGTGTCCAATGAGCCTATAGTCTGTAAGGAGATATCAATGGAAGGATATATCGATATACATAGTCATATATTGCCCGGGTTTGATGATGGGTCTAGGAGCATAGAGCAGACAATGAGTATGGCTGAGATTGCACAAATGGAGGGGATTCGTGTAATTATAGCTACACCTCATTTCAAATTAGGACGAATTATGCCCTCTCCTTTAGAGATAGAAAAGTGTTTAAATCAGATACAAGACAAATTAGATAGTCAAGGATCTCAAATTAGGCTATTACCGGGATCGGAGATATATTATAGCCATGATATTGCTAGCCTCTTGAGTGAAAAAAAGATACTGACCTTGGCATTTTCCAGATATGTCTTGGTGGAGTTCTCACCTTTTGTAGAGTATCGTTATATCAAATCCGCCTTGCAAGACCTTTTGCTGGAAGGATATTTACCCATTATAGCCCATATAGAAAGGTATCATAATTTATGGAAAGATTATGAGATTATTCAGGAGATAGTAAATATGGGGGCTTATGTTCAGGTAAATGCCCCAAGTATCCTTGGGGATCTAGGAAAAAAATATAAGAAAAGATGTAAGCATTTATTAAAAGATAAACTGGTTCATTTTATTGCAACAGATTCACATAATCCAGATAATCGAGCGCCAATATTGAAAAAATGTATGGCTTACATAGAAAAAAAATATGATATAGAGTATATTAATCAAATTTTTGTTGAAAATCCAAATAAGATATTAAATGATGAATTCATTTAACAGTATAAAGATTAGAGGGGTAGTAAAATGATTTATAGCTATAAAGATGATGATTCATTAATCGATGTAAGGGGATTATTCTATCTTTTGTATAAAAGAATTTGGATTATTGGAATGGCATCGATAGGATTTGCCTTAATGGCATTTCTCTTTAGTCGATTTGTAATGGAACCAACTTATCAATCAACCACCAGGGTTTATGTCCAGAATAAAGAAGAAAATGATGTGGTTACTTATTCTGATTTGCAAACCGGATCGCAGTTAACCAAGGATTTTATACAGCTTGTAAAAAGCAGGCCAGTCATTGAACAGGTGATTTTAGAATTAGATTTGGATGTGAAATATGGAACTTTGGCCAATATGGTGACGGTTGTAAACCCATCTGATACAAGATTATTGGATATTACTGTGGAATATAAAGATCCCTATCTGGCAAAGCAGATTGCAGATGCTATCAGGGAAGTAGCTTCCGTTCATATCATGAAGGTAATGGATATTGGAAAAATTAATAAGGCAGAAGATGCTTATATACCAGAGTTCCCTTCCTCTCCCAATATTTTGTTAAATACAATTTTGGGTGGCTTTATCGGAGGCTTCCTTTCTATACTTATTATTTTAGTTCTCTATATGTTAGACGATACGATGAAAACTCCAGATGATGTTGAAAGATATCTAGGACTGAGTGTACTTAGTTCGATTCCGATGCACAATAGGGTAAAAGAAAAAAAGAAAAAGAAAGTTAAATCAAATAAATCAAACCCTTCGATTAAAAAAGAGAAGAAGAAAGATAAACGACGTAAAGTAGCGTAATTATTTCCCCAAAAAGATTTGTGATAATGAAATAAATGTTGTGATCTGAATTAGAAAAGCTAAGGAGAGCTGTATGGAAACCGTAAGTTTATCAAAGTTGATTAGTATTGATTACAATGGAAGCGAAGCCTATAAAACACTTCGGACTAATATACAATTTTGTGGCACTGATATTAGGGTAATCGGATTAACCAGTTGTATCCCCAATGAGGGAAAGAGTAGTGTCTCAATTAATTTGGCTGTTGCATTAGCACAGGCAGGCAAAAAAGTAATTTTTGTTGATGCGGATTTAAGAAAATCAGTGATCATTGGCAGGTATAAGATTACCAAAGCGGTAAAGGGATTATCCCATTATTTATCTGGGATCAATCAGTTAGAGGATATCACTTATAAAACAACCGTGGATAATTTGTATATGATATTTTCAGGACCAATTCCACCCAATCCATCAGAATTGCTAGGCAGCAGGAAATTTAGAACCTTAATTGATGTTTTAAAGGAGAAATTTGATTATATTATCATTGATACTCCCCCGGTGGGAAGTGTCATTGATGGTGCCGTTGTTGCAAAAGTATGTGATGGAATGATTATGGTAATAGAAGCTGAGAAAATCAGCTATAAATTTGCCCAGAAGGTAAAAAATCAACTAGATAAGACAGGGTGCAAGATACTTGGAGCAGTGTTAAATAAAGTAGATATCAGTGAAAAAAGTTATTATGGAAAGTACTATGGGAAATATTATGGTAATTACTATGTTAGTTCTCAGGAAGGATAATGTAGTTTTATTAAATCATAAATAATGTGTGGGGAAAAGGAAAGACTATGAAGGTAAAGATTCTTTTGGTATCGGTAGCAAATATTATTTTAATACTATTAATTGTTAGCATCTTACTTGTATCAAGTCAGGATCGTACCGCACCTGAGATAATATTTAGTAGTAATGATGTTCTTTATATTGAGGGTGAAGATAGTGGATTTTTACTAGAAGATGCCATAGCTTTTGATGAAGTGGAAGGGGATGTAAGTCATTCCCTGGTCATCGAAGGAATTAACAAGCTATCCAATGGCACACAAGCCAATGTAATCTATGTAGCTAGAGATAGTAAAAATAATATCGCTAGGGTAGGTAGATTAATCGAATATAAGGATAGGGCAGAAACCAATGAAAGTTCTGAACAAGTAATTTTGGAGGATACAAGGCAAGAGGAAGAAGTAGTGGGGCAGCAGGAGCTTTTGGATGATTCTGATCGTAGTGAAAGGAGTGACTGGGAGGAACAAGGGATAACCGATGAGGAAGGTTCTAGTGATGAGACATTAGAGGGGCAGACAGAGGAAAATGAGAATCAAACTTTGGAGGAAGAGATGAATGATCATGATGAGAGAGATGATCAGGCAACCATGTCAGAAATTCCAGTCATAAAATTAAAGAAAGACACCGTAACCATCAAAAAGGGTGAATCCTTTAATCCACTTTCATGGGTAGAAGAAGCCATAGATGATAAGGATGATGCCTGGAGAAGGATTCGAATTACAGGAAAGTACTCCGTAAAAAAACGAGGAGAGTATCAGTTAGAGTACTCGATTACGGATACCGATGGAAATATTTCAAATGTGGAGACTTTGACTCTAATAGTGGAATAAGAGGAATTCTTATCATGTGTTTTGATAGAAAATAAGTAGGAAGTTAGAGTTAAAAAATGGAGAAAATGGGTAAGAATTTTAGTCTGTATATTTTGGAAAATGCTTGACACAAAGGAAAACATATTATATAATTATGAATCGTGACGTGAGAATACTTAAGCCATAGCCCCGGTAATAGTATTTGAGATCGTGATTTGATAAATAGAACGCAGCATAACTGGTATGCTGCTATTAATGATGAAAATTATTATTTACACTTTCATAAGGAGGTAAACCGATGAAAAGTTATATGGCTAGTCCGTCATCGATTGAAAAGAAATGGTACGTAGTTGATGCTACAGGACATACATTAGGCCGTCTCTCATCTGAGATTGCAAAAGTTTTAAGAGGTAAGCACAAACCAACTTACACTCCACACATTGATACAGGTGATTACGTAATAGTAGTTAATGCAGATAAAATTAAATTTTCCGGTAAGAAATTAGAACAGAAGATATATTACAACCACTCCGATTATGTAGGCGGAATGAAGGAAACTACTTTGGCTGAAATGATGGCTAAGAAACCTACAAATGTTATCCATCTTGCAGTTAAAGGTATGCTTCCAAAGGGACCTTTAGGAAGATCTATGATCAAAAAATTATTCGTGTATACCGGACCTGAGCATAAACATGCAGCACAGAAACCGGAAGTACTTGAGATTAAATACTAATTGGAGAGGTTGAAAGGAGGAAAAAACATTGGCTAAGGCAAGATATTACGGAACTGGAAGAAGAAAAAGCAGTATTGCCAGAGTATACTTAGTACCAGGTTCCGGTAAAATTACTATAAATAAAAGAGATATGGACAACTATTTTGGTCTAGAAACTTTAAAATTAATCGTTCGTCAGCCATTTGCTGTTACAGATACATTAAATAAGTTTGATGTTATGGTTAATGTTAAAGGTGGCGGATTTACTGGCCAAGCAGGTGCAATCAGACATGGTATTTCTAGAGCTTTATTACAGGCAGACTCTGATTACCGTCCAGCACTGAAGAAAGCAGGATTCTTAACAAGAGATCCAAGAATGAAGGAAAGAAAGAAGTACGGCTTAAAAGCAGCTCGTCGTGCTCCTCAATTCTCCAAGAGATAAT
>DUNZ01000080.1 GCA_012839085.1 Clostridiales bacterium | reverse complement strand
TTCAAGCGGGGCTTATTAAAGTGCCTCTAATTCAAGAACTGTCATTCACAAACCTCTTAGAATACGGCAGATTGGCACTTTGGTAGAACTTATTCATTTTTAAGTTGCAATTTACGGAAACTCAAGACTTATTCCCTATAACATCATCCTATCAAACCGGTATGTCTTTATCCTCTTATCATTTGCTTCTTTCCCCCTTGTTTTTACATGATGTTACACCTTTCATTATGATGCCACAATTATTCCGTCAAAATTTGATATATTCCTTCTAATTTACTCCCTTTATTATCAATTTTCCGACAATTAAATTGTCAAGGTTTTTTAAGTATTTTTTTCGTCCCAAACGTCGATTTAACATAAGTTACAAAACGGATTTTCGTTCTTGACACCATTTTATCTATAAGACAAGAGTAGTTTATAAATGTGGATAATGTGGATAAACCTGTGTATAACTTTAAAATATCCGAAATAGGGGCTTCTTTAATGTGGATAACTTTTTGATAAATCTATCCCCAAGATGAGGTGTTTACCTTTTTCTGTAACTCAGATTGTCCCTTTTGTGCAAAGTGTATAAATTGCTGTTTGTCAATAGGTATTTTGGACAGGTGTATAAATTTACAATATTCTATAAAATTATTTAAATTAATTCAATTTTCAAATATTTGCAAATTTTATTGTTAATTTTATTTTTCTAAAATACATCTTATTTATTACATAAAATTAACTATTTAAAAAAGGATGTCTAACATTATAAGCGAAGAGAACGCAAATTAGATTGCTAAAATCTCATTCCCCTTATGATTCGACATCCTAATTCTATACAATTTTTATACTTACATCATTCAATCATTTTACACAACTTCTTCAATCTTACTTCATTTATATTCTAGCACTAATACTCTTCTCGTATTTATCCACCTTATCGGCAAGAAATGGGGCTAGGCCAACAAACTCAGCACCATATACTTTTTTATTTTCATCAAGGGGGAGACACCCTTACAATCTGTATCACCACTCGAAAAAATCTTGTTGACTAAGCCGAATTAATCCATGAAAATAATATCCTATGGGTAAATCCTCTTCGCTGATAAAACCAATTCCACTTTTAGAGATATCAAATACATGTATTGAAGCACCCAGATTTTTCTTTACGATATAATCCTGTTTGAAAATTTCATCTATATCAAGTTCAAGCTCTATTGGTAGTCTTTTATACCTTCTTCTTTCCATGCTACCCCTCTCCCATAAATGGTATCTATATTAATTCTACCACAATATGTAAATTTTTCCACTTCCTTTTTTGTTTTTTTGAAGACAGGTAATATGTGTATATTTTTCTTTAAGATTACATTTTGAGAAGTTTATAAAATAAAACTTTAACGATTCCTTATGTACCGCTATGTGCGGCAAACGAGTGAGAACGTGTCTCTGTTGGATTGATAGTCACATACTATTTTTGTAAATTTAATATGTGATAAACATCACTAATGTAAAAAGGGCGCCGCACATTTCGTGCGACAGCCCCAATGTTCCAATTAATTAACAACCCTTCTAATGCAGTAAATATCTCGGTAATTGTACTTTGATATCTTAATACCTTCTTTGGAGTTGGCAGCATGTACGACTCGATCGTTACCAATATACATGGCAACATGATTGACGACTCCTCTACCATTGGCGTAGAAAATCAAATCTCCCGGTTTACGATCAGATATACTAATCTTCTTCCCAGCCGTTCTCGCCTGATCTCTAGAAACTCTGTCTATTTTATAGCCGAACTGGGCATAAATGGTTTGTACAAATCCAGAGCAATCAGCTCCCCTGGTCAGACTTTCTTCTCCCCATTTATATGGATTACCCACAAATTTTTGTGCATATGTAGCAATTTCTTTTTGTAATGCCGAAACGTTCTTTGATGAAGTAGAAGAAGTAGTTGTTTTTTGACTGCTATTATTGGATTGAGATTGACTCTTGGCTGCTGCTTCCCTCGCCAATCTTTCTCTTTCCGCCTTTTCTGCAGCCCTTTGTCTCTCTTCTTCCTCTAATTTTCTAAGTCTTTCTGCTTCCGCTCTTTCCGCTTCTCTTTGTGCTTGTATAATCCTGTTTTCTTCCTCAATGGATATGGCTGTTTTAAACTCAACATTTATATCAATATAGTCTTTGTAAAGATAACCTGTATAATCATCACCTTCATCGCCTTCATCACCAGATCCAAGTAGGATTTCCACCCATTCCTCATATTGATTCAAAACAACATAGGTTTCTCCCATCGGTATCTGAGTCAGAATTCTTGATTCCGTAGACTGTTCTTCCCTTACATTTAATGTCTGTGCCAGAACAGTTGCAGTTACCTTGGCGTAATCATCAATCATTTTTTCTGCTTTACGGCCAGTAGCCAAATAATTTGATGCAATATATCCTTTTACATCCCCGGATTCAATTTTAACCCAGTCACCAGGGAGCCATTCCAAAATTGTAGCGGCACTTCCTCTATAAAGTTTACCCAAGATTTTACTCTCTGTTGAGGGCTCACTTCTAACATTAACATAATTCGAAGCAATCGATACTCCTGTAGAGGCTAATTTAGACACATTACTACTTAAAATATTGGTAATTGCCTTATCCGGATCGCCAATATCATTGTTTTCTACAGCAGCCGAATAAAAATTAGATAATGTATAAGATATACCAGCCACTCCTTGCTCGAAGGCAAAAGCGGTATCAGCTTGTGCTTTTGTATTCCCCAGCGCTATAAATATAGTAGCTGCTGCACAGCAAACTACTGTCTTTAAAGCCTTATTATTTCCCATGTGTATTGACCTCCCAAGTATTGCAGCAACTACTGTCGCTTAATCCTTTGTTGTTGTTAAGGCTTACGAAACATAAAAAGTAAATGTTACAAAATTATTAAATCTTTATGAGGTCATTATATCAAATGGTCTCTACAGTGTCAATAAATAATAAGGAATGATTCCATGCTTTTTATAGAAATATGCTTAATATTAGTATTTCATTCCGTATTATATTCATACAAATGTCGGATTATATGTCTTAATGATCATTTAAATAATTTTCTACTGCTGTAATAGAATTTGCACCATCTGCAGCAGCCGTAATAATTTGTCTCAAGATTTTCGTCCTTACATCACCAGCTGCGTATACTCCTGGTACATTGGTAGCACAATCTTCTCCTGCAATAATATATCCTGCTTCATCTGTTTTAACTACTTCCTTATATACATCTGAATTGGGAATGTAACCAACTGCGATGAATACCCCTTCTACATCGAGTGTATTATATTCATCGGATTTCACATTTCTTACCTTAATGGATTCCACCTTATCCTCACCACTAATTTCCTCTACAACGCTATCCCATAGGACTGTTACATTTTCCAGAGATAAAAGTTTTGTACTCACACTTTTATTTGCACGGAACTGGTCTCTTCTGTGAATAACATAAACCTGCTTACAAATTCTTGATAGGAAGATGGCATCCTCAACAGCAACATCTCCACCACCAACCACAGCAACTGTTTTATTCCTAAAGAAGGCTCCGTCACAAGTAGCGCAATAAGAAACACCCATACCGGAAAATTTACTTTCCCCTTCAACATTTAAATGCCTGGGCACTCCACCGGTGGCGATTACCACTGCTTTCCCCTGGTATTGGCTACCATCATCCAAGGTAACTACCTTGGTTTCCCCTTCCAACTTAAAATTAGTTACTTCTCCATTTATAAAAGTGGTACCCAATTTATCACAATGTTCCCTAAATTTCATACTAAGATCAAAACCACTAATTCCAGGAGTACCTGGATAATTATCAACTTCATAGGTATTTATAATCTGGCCACCGCTTAAGCCAGCCTTTTCAATTACAATTACATTCAACTCTGCTCTTTTTGCATAGATTGCGGCTGCTAATCCAGCAGGACCTGAGCCTATAATAATTACATCATAAACCATGATAATCCCTCCTCGGATCTATTACTTCAACTTAAAATTTATCATATAATCCCTACCGGTTTCCTTAAAATTCGTTATTTAATTATTGATATTACTCGGATGATTATATAAAAATTCAGCCCTTTCATCTGTAATTTAGTTACAAACATCTTTATCATTATTTCATAAATATTTCATAATATACATCCTTAACTATATAGCCTTAGAAAGGAGATTGACTATGAAATTCATAACAAACCAATCAAATTCTAATCCAAATCATAGAGCAGTCTGTTCATGACGACTTTATATCGATCTATGATAACAAAAGAATGTCTTATGAATCATTTACTTGCCTTCCCTTTTTTGAACGATGGCACTGATCCAAATGGTTTTACGATCTGTTCGTAAATCGTTACTCTTTTTAAGTTCTATTATTTCTAATTGTTCTAAGCGATTTACAAGATTCTTTAACTCTCTGGTACGATATTCTTTATAATATCGCCCATGTCTTAATCCCTCAAAATTACCATAAGGAAATGACATATATAAAAAGCCATTGGGTTTCAAGCTCTTAACTACCTTGGCTAAAATCTTCTCTATATCTTTACTGGGTACATGTAACAATGATGCAGATGCCCAAATACCATCAAACACTTCTTCAAAATCCATCTCATCAAAAGTTAGGCATAACACATCTTGACCGATATGTATGCTTGCAAGATTACACATTTCCCTGGAACCATCCAAAGAAGTTACATCAAACCCTTCGTCGATAAAACGAGCACTATCACGACCAGACCCGCATCCCAAATCTAATACACTAGCTCCTTCTGGTAATAATTCAATAAAACCATCAAGGAACTGGGACATATCCAAATTCACTGTTTCTAAAAAATATTTGGCTGCATTTTTATTATAAAACTCTATCGAGTCCACAATAATCCTCCTTCCTAACACTACTAATTATAGCAAACCCTATTTAGAAATACCAGAACTTTTCCTAGTTCTTAAATCACTGATAGAAGGAACCAATTATGGGAAAAATACTATATAAATTTTTTATTCAGTGATATAATAGGTTATAGTTTCAATTTGTAGTGCTAGAAAGGCAGAATAAATATGTATACATTTACTAGTAGAGTCCGTTATAGTGAAATGAACCATCAAAAAGGTACTTTGAACTTATCTTCCATAATTAATTATTTTCAAGATTGTAGTACCTTCCAATCGGAAGATCTTAATATAGGAATGGACTATTTATTATCCAAACAAAGAGTATGGTTATTGAACAGTTGGCAGCTAGAAATAAAACGACCGGCCAGACTTGGCGAATATATTACCATCGGAACTTGGCCATATGGATTTAAGGGCTTCTTTGGTTACCGTAATTTTATAATGAAGGACCATCATGAAGAGGTAATTGCCGTGGCCAACTCGGTGTGGGTCTATCTAGATAGCATAAGTGGACGACCCGCACGAGTCCCTGAAGATCATGGGGGATATCAACTAGAGCCAGCCTATCCCATGGATTACATGGATCGAAAAATCGCCCTTCCAGAGGATTTCACCACATACCCCTCTTTTCCTGTAGTAAAATCCAATATCGATTCGTATAACCACGTAAACAATGGGCAATACATAAAAATGGCCGAAGAGTTTTTGCCCGATGATTTTATTGCCAGGAGTATGAGGGCAGAATACAAAATGCAAGCTGTACTGGGGGATATTATTGTACCTAAAGTATCTTTAAAGAAGGACAAAGCAACTATTATATTATCCAATGAATCCCAAAAGCCTTACGCTATTATTGAATTCATAGAAAGGAATAATTTATGATTGAATTAGGAAAATATCAGAATCTTGAAATAGTGAAGAAAACAGATCATGGATTTTACTTATGCGAACCGGGATCCAACGGTTCTCATAGAATTTTGTTACCTACAAAAGAAGCCCCAGAGGGAGTCCGCATAGGTGATCAACTAAAGGTATTTATTTATAAAGATTCCGAGGATAGGGAAATCGCAACTACTGCCCAGGTTCCAATCACCCTTGGTGGATTAGCTCTTTTAAAAGTGAAAGAAGTTTCAAATATTGGTGCCTTCCTTGATTGGGGATTAGCAAAAGATCTCCTACTTCCATTTAAGGAACAAACTGGAAAGATTGAAGAAGGTATGGAAGTTTTGGTTAGTCTATATGTAGATAAAAGCAAAAGACTTTGTGCAACAATGAAATTGTATGATTTACTTGATAATAATTCTCCATACAAGAAAGACGATATGGTAGATGGTATTGTATATGAGATTCTTGATTCTTTTGGTTGTTTTGTAGCTGTAGATTGCAAATATTCTGCTATGATCCCCAAAAACGAAATCTTTCAAGCCATTCAGGTAGGAGATAAGATTCGTGCCAGAGTCGTTCAGGTTCGGGAAGACGGAAAACTAACCCTTAGCCTTCGGGATAAATCTTATCTTCAGATTGATGCCGATGCCTACGCTATTATGAAGCGATTAGAAGCAGCAGGAGGATTTCTTCCCTTTAATGACAAATCAGACCCAGAAATACTTAAAAAAGAATTTAAAATGAGCAAAAATGCTTTTAAAAGAGCCATCGGTAGATTATATAAAGCTGGAGATATTACAATTACGGATCAGGGTATACAAGTAAAGTAAGCCTAGACTCCAATGTTTTTAGTGAACAGATAATATTTTACTAGCCTATATTACCATTTAAGGAAGCAAGGTATTTCCTAGGGAATAAAATAGGTTCTTGCAACAAAGACAAGATTTAAACTTTTCTTTGTAACAAGAACCTATTTTTATTTTCCCAATTTACTTTGTATGCTCGCTGACGCACCCTACTTATTCCAATCCTTGTTATATATAAATCCTATATGTATATCAATTATCGGATTTATCCCCTAAGAAGCGCATCTTGGGATTATCTTTTGGAAATTTTTTTATTTCCTTATTCGTACTGGTTTCAGGATACAAATCTTTAAACCCCTTTGTCAGTCTATCTTTACATGATGAGCAAAATCTACCTGTTTTTATGGTGACACCACAACCTTCACATTCCAATCCAATCATGGAATCCTCTGCAAAAGCAAGCCGTTCCTCTCGAATCCATTGCTTAATCTGCGATATAGAAACCTCCATCACCTCGGATACTTCCTGCATACCAACTCCCGGATGGTCATAAATATATTCCTTGACTTCTTCAAACTTTAAATCAAGGGCTTTGGCACAGGAAGGACAGAGCGGTGGTCCAGATATATAATTAAATATTTTTCCACATCCCTTGCAATTCCTTACATCCATAGCCGTATCCTCCTAAAATCCTTTTCCTATGCATAAAGTAACAAAATATACTTCCTTTATTTTTTGATTGATTAGCACATTACTACATGCTTCTATGGTGCTACCAGTTGTATAAATATCATCTACTAAGAGTACTTTATTGATTTCTTTCCCATACCTTTGATAGATTTCATGATTAAACTCAAAAGCTTTCCGTAAATTACGGAGACGCTCCTTATCACTTAATTGCTTTTGAGGCAGTGTTTTTTTATTGCGAATGAGTAGATGGGACAGAACCGGAAGACCCAATTCCTTTCCCAAACCTTTCGCTAATATATCCGCTTGGTTGTATCCCCGCTCACCATGTTTACTTTTGTGAATTGGTACTGGGACTAATACATCTGGAGATATTTTCTCTATGGTTTTCCCATATCGACCTATGATCTCTTGTATATAAAACTTTGCATTTTCTTTTTTATTGTAATATTTAAAATCTGAAATCGATTTTTTCATATGCTCGTCATATATCCATAGGGCAAAACCCTTGATAAATTGATATTCCTTACGCAAACAATCACTACAGTATTCCTCTTCTTCAACTTCTATTGGTTTGCTACATTTTTTGCACCGAGGTTCCGAAATATATTTTAATTTACTTTTACATAAACTGCATATTCTTTCCCCTTTTGGCATTACAATCTCATCACAGACCGGACACCTAACCGGATAAAGCATATCAAGAAATACTTGTAGCAATTGATTCTTCCTTTCCCCTAAGCAAATAATTTGGCAGGATAAGCGCCCTCTTCCACTAAGGCTTGAATGGATTTCACTACCACTTCCTTATCTTCTTTATAAGTTACACCAAACCAGCGATCGGATGTTTTTAAAACGGAAACTTTAGCACTGCCTTTTTGAATTAGCTCACCAACAACTTCCGGAAGTAAATATTCCTTCTTTAATTCAGTACCGTATTGATTTAAAAATTCAACAAAACCTTTTTCCAGTTCATCAAATAGCATGGGCTTAAAACCCCACATATTCATGGAAACAACACTATTCAAGTCGATGGTAATGTCTTCACCAGCATTGTTTTTCGCTACTGCATGGTCTCCTTCAGCCATAATACCGGAAGTCTCCACAATATCTACTAAAAGCCCATCTTCTTCCTTACATACACCCCTTGTTACTGTACCATTTTCACTTAAGGTATTTCCTAAAATAAAGCCTGCCATGCAAAACTCATTTTCCTGCTTATCCCTTTGATTCAGAAAATCATAGATTTTTTTAAATGCTTCTTTACCATAATAATCATCGGCATTAATGACACAAAATGGTTCTTTTACGACTCCTTTGCACGCAAGAACAGCTTGGCCAGTTCCCCATGGTTTTGTTCTACCTTCTGGCTTTTTAAAGCCTTCTGGCAAGCCATCTAACTCTTGAAATACATATTCAACTTTAACCAGCTTTTCAATACGATTACCAATTACCTCTTTAAAATCTTTCTCTAGATCTTTTCGGATAATAAATACCACCTTATTAAAACCCGCTTCCAAGGCATCATAAATAGAATAATCCATGATGATTTCTCCGCTAGGACCTACAGGCTCTAATTGTTTAATACCTCCAAAACGACTACCCATACCTGCTGCCATAATTACTAACGATGTATCTGACACAATAATCCCTCCTGTTTAAATTCGTATTTCTACTATAATTCCTTTTCCTATTCTTAGCAAGAATTCTTTCTGTTATTATAACGCAATTTCTTATAAATATAAATAGTACTTAAGAACAAGTTATAGATACTTAGGTAAAAAGAAAATAAGCAATAACTAAAACTCCCAGGATAATACGATACCAACCAAAGGCTTTAAAATCATTTTTCTTGATATATTTTAGTAAAAATCGAATGGCTAGGATTGAAGTAACAAATGCAACGATCATACCAGTGAGCAAAATAGCAATTTCCTGTCCCGTAAACTCAAATCCAAATTTAACTAACTTTAATGCGCTAGCACCAAACATGACTGGAATGGAAAGAAAGAATGAAAATTCTGCAGCTATGAATCGGGAAGATCCTAACAATATGGCTCCTAAAATAGTGGCACCAGATCGGGATGTACCAGGAATAAGAGATAGGACTTGGAACAATCCAATCATTAAGGCTGTTGCATATGACAGTTCCTGAAAACTATCTATTTTTGCTGATTTTCCTTTGTTATAGTTTTCTATAACAATAAACAATATTCCGTAAACAATTAACATTATGGAAACTGTTATATAATTATATAAATGTTCATTGAGCCAATCATCAAACAAGACACCCATAATACCAGCAGGTATAACCCCAACCACAACTTTATACCAGATACTCATAGTGTCTTTCTTTTCCTGTAAAGATTTACTGGGAGCAAAGGGGTTCAGCTTGTGAAAATATTCCACCACTACCGCCATGATTGCTCCTAACTGGATTACAACCAGAAACATTTCCATAAATGCCTCTGAAACATCCATTTCAATAAACTCGTCAACTAAAATCATATGACCCGTGCTACTAATTGGTAGCCATTCTGTAATTCCTTCTACCAATCCCAATATAATTGCTTTTAAAAATTCTATCAAACCCATCACATATCCTCCCATAAATATATTTATGACAAATTATATTACTGCATCTTTGGGATTATTTCACAAAACCTTATACTTAATAATTTCTATTGTTTTTATAGCTCTCTCATCTCTATTATTCTTTCGCAAAGACCAGAATATCTATCCTGTTCACTCTTGTTATCAATCATAAACTGAACCATGGTATCACTTCCCACAATCATCACACAACTTTTTGCTCTGGTTACTGCTGTATATAAAAGATTTCGATTAAAGAGAAGTCTTGGCCCATCTAAGATGGGTAAGATCACGGCGGGATATTCACTCCCTTGGGATTTATGAATGGTAATTGCATAGGCCAATTCCAATTCATCCAACTGGCTAAAGCTATACTCTACCAGTCTTTCGTCATCAAACTTCACAGTTAATGTCTCTGCAAAAAGATTAATTTCCTCAATTTTTCCCGCATCTCCATTAAAAATTCCTGTACCACTTTGAACAACTATGCCGAAGTCATTTTTAATCTCCCAGGTAATTTGATAATTGTTTTTTATCTGCATTACCTTATCCCCTTCCCGGTAGATCGTATCATGGTACTCTTTTTCTTTTTTATTCTCCCCTGGGGGATTTAATGCCTTTTGGAGAATCTGATTTAGCCGTTCCACTCCCAACTCTCCCTTACGCATAGGAGTTAGAACCTGAATATCATAAGGAGTTGCATTCACATAACCAGGGAGTTTATTCTTAATCAGATTTATCATGACAGCCGAAATCACTTTTGCATCTTCTCTTTTCAAGAAAAAGAAATCCCTGCTTTTGTTGTCTAGAGCTATCTGCTCACCTGCGTTAATCTTATGGGCATTGACAATAATATCACTATCAAAAGACTGACGAAAAATTTTAGTAAGTTTTACAACATTAAAACTATGAGAATTAATAATGTCTTTTAAAACATTACCTGGACCAACCGAAGGAAGCTGATTTACATCCCCAACAAGAATAAGTCTTGTACCGATACTTACTGCCTTTAACAAGGAATGCATCAAGCTTATATCAACCATAGACATTTCATCAATAATCAATACATCCGTTTCCAAAGGATTGCTTTCATTACGTTCAAAGGAGTATTTATTTTCCGTATGATCCGTTAACTTGGTTAATTCCAGTAATCTATGAATTGTTTTCGCTTCATAACCAGTAGTCTCTGTCATTCTCTTTGCCGCTCGACCGGTAGGAGCCGCCAGTAAAATTTCTTTACCTTCCGATTCGAAAAATTTAATTAAGGCATTAATGGTAGTGGTTTTTCCGGTTCCCGGTCCACCGGTAATTACAAGTAATCCGTTGTTGGCCGCTTCAATAACTGCAATTCTTTGCTGCTCTTCCAACTTTATTTTAAACTGATCTTCAATCAAGGACAAACGATTTTTTACCAGATCAGACTTAATCTCATAAGAAATATTTAAATCATGAAGCATTCTTGCCACATTCAGCTCCATATAATAGAACACAGTAGAGTAAATAAGGCGTCTGCTACTAGTCTCCTTAATAATAATCTTCTTTTCTATATTCAATACGGTTAGCTGCCTTTGGATTTCTTCCTCTTCCCTTTGAAGTAAGGCCTTAGTTCTTCTCATCAAATCATCTTCCGGAAGATACACATGCCCATCGGAACTGGCTTGTAATAGACAATATAAAATTCCCGCTTTTATTCTATGGTCTGAATGATATCCAATACCAATCCGTCTTGCGATTTCGTCTGCTGTCTTAAAACCTATGCCACTGATATCCTCAGCCAGTCGGTAAGGGTTTTCTTTCAAAATTTCATACATGGCTTGGCCATATTCTTGAAAAATCTTGACCGCCAAATTACCAGTAATATTATATTGCTGCAAAAACATCATGGCTCCACGCATATCTCTTTTTTCTTCAAACTGGCGATAGATCTCCCTTGCCATCCTTTTGCTTATTCCCTTTACTTCAGCTAACCTTTCTGGTTCCTCCTCTAGGATACGGAAGGTGTCATGCTTAAATTTTTTTACTATACGATTAGCTAAAGTTGGCCCTACACCCTTGATGGCTCCTGATCCCAGATATCGCTCCATAGAAAATACATCCTCTGGCTCTTTTAATTCATAGCTTTCCACTAAGAACTGAACACCATATACTGGATGGTCTGTGAAACTTCCAGTAGCCTGGATAAACTCGCCCTCACTTATAAAGGTGAAATTACCGACACAAGTGGTTTCTTCTTCCTCTGTCTGTACACTTAATACCGTATATCCATTCTCACTATTACGAAATACAATTCGATTGACATAACCATCGATTAATTCTGCCAAAACCTAACCTCCTGGTTCCATATAACTCAATATAATAAAATGTCATTTAAAAACATAACCCTGAACAATGGGGATCGTTTAAATGACATTATAGGGCAACTACTATCCTCTTTATCGTTTCTATGTATTACGTTTCATGGCCTCATATAGCATTCCAGCAATACCTAGGCTTTGGTTATCAGAAATCTTCTTTGCATATTCCTGATATAAGATTCCACCAAACTGATCGAGATAAGGATTTTCATCCTCACTTTCCGGTATGGTCTTTTTCATATGTTCAAATACTTGCTCCAGTAAATAAGCTTCAAAACTTTTGCAGGCTTCCATTAATTCTTCATCGCTGGCCTGACGATTTGAAAGTTTTGCTTTCAAATTTTCTGCTTTACCACTATCATTGGCAATTGTTGCTACTATGGAGTTTAGGGAATTTGTTCCGATTGATATATTCATCGTCATTCTCCTTCTATGATAAAAAGGGTTCTAATTACCTTAAATTATTGGCCTGCTGCAACATCTCATCCGTTGCTGTGATAATCTTTGAATTCATTTCGTATGCTCTTTGTGCTACGATTAAATTTACTATTTCATCAACCGCTTGAACATTGGATCCTTCTAAATAACCCTGTAGAATTTTACTCTTCTTTAAGGTTCCATCCTGCTCCTCTAACCTAGCGAAGCCTGAAGCTTCCGTTTCTTTAAATAAACTATTGGATAATTTCAACAAGCCATTGGGATTATTGAATTGGGCAATTCCTATGGTTATACCGATGGGTTGAACCATTCCCTGCTCGTTAGGATAGCAAATCTGTCCATATTCATTTACCGTTATCTTGCTTGGTTCAAAGGAACTATCAAAGACAATGGAAATCCCATTACTATCTAGCACCGGATTACCCTCAGAATCCGCCAAAGTTAATCCTTCGGCTCCATTGGTTAGGCCGAAAGAACCATTTCTTGTATAAGCAATACTTCCGTCGCTGGTTTGAACCATAAAGAAACCTCTTCCATCAATGGCAAAATCAAATTCATGATTTGTTTGAGATAAAGTTCCTTGGGTAAACATGGATGTAATTGCTGTATTTTTAACCCCAAGGCCTACTTGAATCCCTGTAGGCTTTGGTTCACCATTGTTATCATAAGAATTTTCCTGTATTGTTTGATAGAGCAAAGATTTGAACTCTACACTCTCTTTTTTATAACCAGTCGTATTAATATTTGCAATATTATTTGATATCGTATCAACATTTAACTGCTGCGTGGTCATACCTGATGCAGCTGTCCATAGGGATCTCATCATAAGCTGTTCCTCCTAAATATTATACCCGGCCCACAGAATTTGCAGCGAGCTCTAAGGTCTGATCTATGGATTTCATTACTTTTTGATTGGCCTCGTAAGCTCTTGTAATCGAAATCATTTCTACCATTTCTGAAACTACATTTACATTGGACTGCTCTAGATATCCCTGCTTGATATTTGCTGTACCTGGGATTTGTATTGCTCCTTCTACCGTCTGATAAAAGCTATCAGCAGTTTTAGTAAGATATTTATAATCCTCAAAGTCAACCATCATTATGGTATCGATATAAGCGCCATCCGCATAAATTCCACCGTTTTCATCAATTACTATTTCCCCTGCGTCGGTAGGTACTACAATCTCACCGGCTTCACCCATTAGATGATTTCCATTGGAATCCACAATAGTACCATCCCTAGTCATGGTAAAAGAGCCATTCCGAGTATATTTGGTGTTAACATTGCCGTCTCTATCTACTACCGATAAGGCAAAAAAGCCTTGTCCTTCTAGAGCCAAATCATAAGGATTGCTTGTTTGTTTCAAGGAGCCTTGTCCATAATTGGTATATACTTCACCTAACTTAACTCCAAGACTCATCCTCCCGATCGGGCGGTCTACAAAAGCCTCTGATTCATCCTTAATCTTAACTGCTAACATATGATCAAATGATTGATTTGTCACACTATCTTCCTTATAACCAGTTGTGGCTGCATTCGCTAGATTATTAGCGATGATATCGAGCCTTTTTTGCTCATTTGCCATACCGGTATAGGATGTATATAATCCCTTTACCATATAAAAACCATGCCTTTCTAAATAACTGCAAGCTTTAGGCTACAGACAGTAATCTCTTAGTAAAAATCAAATCATGTTTTTCTTAATCTCTTCTTCCACTGAGGAATTCCACAAACTTACCAGTACCAACCGCTACTGCTGTCATCGGATCTTCTGCCGTCATTGTTGTAATTCCTGTTTTCTCCTCAATCAATTCCTCAAGTCCATAAAGAAGGCATCCGCCACCGGTTAATACAATACCTCGGTCAGCAATGTCTGCCGCTAATTCCGGAGGAGTTTTTTCTAAAACACTGTGCACCGCTTCTACTATTTGAGAAGTGATTTCCTTTAAGGCTTCTTCCGTTTCTTCAGAAGTAACTGTAATCGTCTTAGGAAGACCGGTAACTAAATTACGACCTCTAACCTCTAAAGATACTGTTTCTGGTCTTTTATAAGCAGATCCTATTTTAATCTTTATATCTTCTGCTGTTCTTTCTCCGATTAAAAGATTATGTTTCTTTCTCATATATCTTATAATGGCATCATCAAAATCGTCTCCCGCTATTTTTACCGATGTGCTTACAACGGTTCCACCTAGAGAAATAACAGCGATATCCGTTGTACCACCACCGATATCAACGATCATGTTACCGCATGGTCTTGAAATATCAATTCCTGCACCAATGGCAGCTGCAATGGGTTCTTCAATAATAGCCACATCTCTCGCTCCTGCTTGATAGGTTGCATCTTCTACAGCCTTTTTTTCTACTTCGGTAACTCCACTAGGTACACAGACACTAATCCTAGGCTTTCTAAATCTTTGCTTTCCAACTGCCTTTTGGATAAAATATTTCAACATCTTTTCAGTTACAGTATAATCAGAAATAACGCCCTGTCTTAAAGGACGTACCGCTACTATATTACCAGGAGTTCTTCCTAACATTAGACGTGCTTCTTCACCAATTGCTTTAATTTTATTGGTGTCACGATCAAAGGCTACTACAGAAGGCTCTTTCAAAACGACACCTTTCCCTTTTATATAAACTAACACACTGGCTGTGCCAAGATCAATTCCAATATCACTGCCCAACATAATGTATCTCCTTTCCTTACGTGTATTAACACGGAAATCTTTATATTTAATCCTGTTTAGTAATCAGTTCTCTAGTCAAATTAATCTCTTTATTATATTTTCTTCCATTTCCCGGAAGTCTAAACATTATCTCTTATATTATATACGATTTTCCGTGTATTTCAAAGGAAATTTTAAAAAGATATCATATTCGTCAATTTTCTCGATTTCTACTTTTCATTTTGTAAGTCTTAACTACATGATTCCTACTTTTTCTTTTAGCAAATCGAATTATCCTTATACCAATCTCTTTTATAATCATATTATATATCGTCATTTATGAATAATACATAAGTAAAATAACATAAGTAAATTTTTCTAATCAATATTTTATTAACCAAGTTTAAGTTCCATGGTATGGCTTATGATCCAATTTTTTAGTGCAAGAATTTAGTCTTCAATTTCAGAAAATTTGCTATAAAAAAGCTGCCCCTAAGGTTAAAACCTAAGGGACAGCCCTAATATACATAAATACATTAAGCTTCTATAAAATATTAGCCAATGATGCTTGCAACCTTACCAGAACCAACGGTTCTACCACCCTCACGGATAGCGAAACCTAAACCTTGTTCCATAGCGATTGGATGAATCAATTCGATTGTCATCTCAACGTTATCGCCAGGCATGCACATTTCTGTGCCTTCAGGAAGGTTGATTACACCAGTAACGTCAGTTGTTCTAAAGTAGAACTGAGGTCTATAGTTGTTGAAGAAAGGAGTATGACGGCCACCTTCTTCTTTTGTTAAAACGTAAACCTGAGCTGTGAATTTCTTGTAGCACTTAATGGAACCTGGCTTACAAAGAACCTGTCCTCTTTCGATTTCGGTTCTTTGAACACCACGAAGAAGTGCACCAATGTTATCACCAGCCTGAGCCTCATCAAGAAGCTTTCTAAACATCTCGATACCTGTAACAACAACTTTACGTGTTTCTTCTTTGATACCAACGATTTCAACTTCTTCAGAAACATGAAGAACACCACGCTCAACACGGCCAGTTGCAACTGTACCACGACCTGTGATAGAGAATACGTCCTCTACAGGCATTAGGAATGGCTTATCTGTTGCTCTTTCAGGATCAGGAATCCAGCTATCAACAGCATCAAATAATTCAAGAATCTTGTCGCCCCATTCGCTTTGAGGATCTTCAAGAGCTTTAAGAGCAGAACCTTGAATAATAGGTGTATCATCACCAGGGAATTCATACTCAGTTAATAGATCTCTGATTTCCATCTCTACTAATTCAAGAAGTTCAGGATCATCAACCATGTCACACTTGTTCATAAATACTACGATGTAAGGAACACCTACCTGACGGGAAAGTAAGATGTGCTCTTTTGTCTGAGCCATAACACCGTCAGTAGCAGCAACAACAAGGATAGCACCATCCATCTGGGCAGCACCAGTGATCATGTTCTTTACATAGTCAGCATGTCCTGGGCAGTCAACGTGTGCATAGTGTCTGTTTTTAGATTCATACTCAACGTGAGAAGTAGAAATTGTGATACCTCTTTCCTTCTCTTCTGGAGCCTTGTCAATCTTATCGAATGCTACAGCTTCACCAGTTCCAAGTCTTTCATGAAGAGTCTTAGTAATAGCTGCTGTAAGAGTTGTTTTACCATGGTCAACGTGACCAATGGTACCAATATTACAATGTGGTTTTGTTCTTGTAAATTTAGCCTTTGCCATTTTACAACGTCCTCCTTTAAATAATAAAATGCTTATAAGCAATTTTTACCCCTTGTAGTGTCTGATCCGACACCCTTTCTGGGGTATACTCCTGTGAGTAATCATTACCCTATTCCAGGTCTGTTTAGACTTATCCATTTGTTAAACAAATGGATAAGCTAATACCTCATATGCCTAATTATATTTCAAGTTAGAAATATTTTCAAGCACAAAGAATTGAATCTTACATTTTTTATTATTTCTCTTATCCTCTGTTAAATGATTAGTTCTTTCCCTTTGCTGACAATACCTTCTCCTGAACGTTCTTAGGAACTGGTTCATAGGAATTGAAGAACATGGAGTAAGCACCACGTCCCTGAGTTCTAGAACGAAGGGAAGTAGCATAGCCGAACATTTCTGCCAAAGGAACGAAACCTCTAATCAACTTAGAGCCGTTTAGATCTTCTGTTCCTTCAATACGGCCACGACGGGAACTGATGTCACCGATAACATCTCCCATATATTCTTCAGGTACTGTTACCTCTACTCTCATGACAGGCTCTAAAAGTACTGCACCCGCTTTTTGCATCGCATCTTTAAATGCCATAGAGCCGGCAATCTTAAAGGCCATTTCACTGGAGTCAACTTCATGGTAAGAACCATCATAAACAGTGGCTCTAATTCCAAGTACCGGATATCCACCAAGAATACCGGATTTTGATGCTTCTTCGATACCAGCACCAACTGCAGGGATGTATTCCTTAGGAATTGCACCACCTACAACTTCAGAGTTAAACTCGAAGGTCTTTTCACTATTAGCATCCATAGGCTCAAAGCGGACTTTACAGTGACCATATTGACCACGTCCACCGGACTGTCTTGCATATTTACTATCCACTTCAACAGTTTTAGTAAATGTTTCTTTATATGCAACCTGAGGTGCACCTACATTAGCCTCTACTTTGAATTCACGAAGAAGTCGATCTACGATAATCTCTAAGTGAAGTTCACCCATACCTGCGATAATGGTCTGACCAGTTTCTTCGTTGGTATAAGTTCTAAATGTAGGGTCTTCTTCTGCAAGTTTTGCCAAAGCCTCACCCATTTTATCCTGACCAGCTTTTGTCTTAGGTTCAATAGCAACATTGATAACTGGTTCAGGGAATTCCATGGATTCTAAGATTACAGGATGTTTTTCATCACAAATGGTATCACCAGTCGTAGTAAACTTTAATCCAACAGCTGCAGCGATATCACCAGAGTATACTTTTTCTAAGTCTTCTCTCTTATTCGCATGCATCTGAAGAATACGTCCAACACGCTCTTTCTTATTCTTAACAGAGTTCAATACATAGGAACCAGAATTTAAGGTACCAGAATAAACTCTAAAGAAAGCCAATTTACCTACGAAGGGATCGGCCATAATCTTAAATGCTAATGCTGCAAAAGGTTCATCATCGGAAGATGCTCTATGAACTTCATTGCCATTCTCATCGAATCCCTTAATATCAGGAATATCGGTAGGAGCAGGCATATATTCAATAACAGCATCAAGAAGTTTTTGAACACCCTTGTTTCTGTATGCAGATCCACACAGTACAGGGATAATTTCTACACTGATTGTTGCTCTTCTTAAAGCAGCTTTCAGTTCTTCTGTCGAAGGTTCTTCACCTTCTAAATATTTTTCAAGTAAATCATCGTCAGTCTCGCAAATTGCTTCAATCATAGAAGCACGATACTCTTCTGCTAATTCTTTCATATCATCGGGTACATCCGTAATAGTGATGTCCTGACCCTTATCATCATTATAATAATAAGCTTTCATCTCGAAAAGGTCGATAACACCCTTAAAGGTATCTTCCTTACCAATTGGTAATTGGATCGGAACTGGATTTTTACCCAAACGATTACGAATCATGTCTACAACATTGAAAAAGTCTGCACCAGAAATGTCCATTTTATTAACAAAGGCCATTCTTGGAACATTGTATTTATCAGCTTGGCGCCATACAGTTTCTGATTGTGGTTCTACGCCACCTTTGGCACAGAATACACCAATTGCGCTATCCAGAACACGTAGGGAACGTTCCACCTCAACGGTAAAGTCTACGTGACCTGGAGTATCAATAACATTGATACGGTGCTCTAATGCACCAGGAAGTTTTCTGTGTTCAAACTCTTGGGTCCAATGACATGTAGTCGCCGCTGATGTAATGGTAATACCTCTTTCTTGTTCCTGCTCCATCCAGTCCATGGTAGCAGTACCTTCATGAGTATCACCAATTTTGTAGTTAACACCGGTATAGAATAAGATACGTTCTGAAAGTGTTGTCTTACCCGCATCAATATGAGCCATAATACCGATATTTCTAGTTCTCTCTAACGGATATTCTCTTCCTGCCAAGGATAATTCCTCCTTAATATTAGCCAAAAAAATGATAAAATCATATCTTTGATATCATGTGATTCTGCAATAAACCGAATCGATAATCCGGATCTTATTGTACTATATAAGAAGATTATACTATGATAAATGATTTTACCATCTGTAATGAGCGAATGCCTTATTAGCGTCAGCCATCTTATGCATATCTTCTTTTCTTTTTACTGCTGCACCGGTATTATTCGCTGCATCCATAATTTCATTTGCAAGTCTTTCTTGCATAGTTTTCTCTCCTCTTTTACGAGAGAACATGGTTAACCAGCGAAGTGCTAATGCCTGTCTTCTTTCCGGTCTAACTTCAACCGGAACCTGATAGGTTGCACCACCGATACGTCTCGCTTTTACTTCAAGTACCGGCATGATATTGTTCATGGCTTCCTCAAATACCTCAATGGCATCTTTACCAGTCTTTGCCGCTACTCTTTCAAAAGCTCCGTATACAATCTTTTGAGCAGTACCCTTCTTACCATCTAACATAATGTTATTGATAAGCTTCGTTACAACCTTATTATTGTATAACGGATCTGCCAAAACATCTCTTTTTTGTATATATCCTTTTCTTGGCACGTTTCTTCCCTCCTTAACAATTCTTAACGAATCAATTTATTGATTCGTTAGCTGATTAATTCTACGGTACTCACAAATATTCTTTGTGTTCGTGCTCAGTTTAATTTGTTTTCCTCAACCTGTACCCACAGAAATACAAATCCTAAGGGAAATAAAAAATTAAGCCGGCACTTAACCTACTATCAAATGAATCAAAGTAATTAATTACTCATTCATTTTTCAATCAAATAATTATTTTGCGTCTTTTGGTCTCTTTGCACCGTACTTGGAACGTGCCTGTCTTCTCTTGGCAACGCCTGCAGTATCAAGTGTACCTCTAACGATGTGGTATCTAGTACCAGGTAAATCCTTAACCCTACCACCTCTGATCAAAACAACACTATGCTCCTGAAGGTTATGTCCTTCTCCAGGGATATAGCTTGTTACCTCGATTCCATTAGACAGACGAACTCTGGCAATTTTACGAAGCGCTGAGTTAGGTTTCTTAGGGGTGGCTGTTCTTACCGCAGTACAAACGCCTCTTTTTTGAGGAGAAGAAAGATCTGTTGTCTTCTTATTTAAAGAGTTGTAACCTTTCTGCAATGCAGGTGAGTTTGATTTATACTCTACAGTCTTTCTTCCTTTTCTAACTAACTGGTTAAATGTGGGCATTAATTTTTCACCTCCTGATATTTATTAAAAAATAGATTCTGTGGTTAACTTGTTGATACTATATAAGCATCAGCAAAAATCGCATAAAAAATACATAGCATGCAAGAATTTGCACGCTAAATGATTATACTTTTTTGTTGTCATATTGTCAAGAGTTTTTTTACAATATAGATGATTTTGAATTGGTAATTGAGGATACAATTGTTTTATATTTAAAAATCTTGCCCATTTGATATTAAAATATTAAAAAATTTAGTTGACATTTTACATTTATCTGTATATACTGATTAAAAATAAGAACTGATATGCAAGTTTTTTCTTTAAAATTGAATACTGAACCAGAAACCGTAGAATAAGAATAGTAGATATTTTGTTTTATTTCCAGAGAGCTGCCGATGGTGGGATGGCAGTAATAAGCTTAATATTGAATGGACTTATGAGGGCAGGAAGAAAGGTAAGAAATTACTGAGTAATGCCTGACGGAAACTCCATCCGTTACCAAGGGAGCATATATGTTAGTATATGGAATGAGAGGGTGCTTTTGCACCAAACCGGGTGGTACCGCAGAAGTATATTCAGCTTTTGTCCCAGTAAATTACTAGGACAGAAGCTTTTTTTATATCCAATTATTCTTGTAAGGAAATGAAAGGAGAATGTAAATGAAAAAGAAGATACCTCACAGACTATATTTATCGGAAGACCAGCTGCCTAAACAATGGTATAATCTCAGAGCAGACATGAAAGAACTCCCAGACCCAATGTTAAACCCTGCTAACTTCCAGCCTGCCACTGCAGAAGAACTTTATGCTGTATTTTGCAACGAATTGGCTCACCAAGAACTGGATAATACCACCAGATATTTTGATATTCCTGAGGAAATCCAGGAGTTCTACAAAATGTATCGCCCCTCACCCCTAATCCGTGCTTATCATTTGGAAAAAGCCTTGGGAACCCCAGCAAAGATTTATTACAAATACGAGGGGAACAATACCTCCGGAAGCCATAAGCTAAACTCTGCCGTTGCCCAGGCTTATTACGCAAAAAAGCAAGGGCTATCTGGCCTTACTACCGAAACTGGTGCAGGCCAATGGGGAACCGCTCTAGCGGAAGCCTGTTCCTATTTTAATCTCCCTCTGATTGTATATATGGTTAAAGTCTCTTATGAGCAAAAACCATTTCGTAAATCAGTAATGCAAACCTTTGATGCTCAGATTATTCCAAGCCCAAGCAACACTACCAATGTGGGTAGGAAGATTTTAGAACAAAACCCCAATACCGGCGGTAGCTTAGGATGTGCCATCTCTGAAGCAGTTGAAAAAGCCGTATCTACTCCCGGTTACCGTTATGTCTTAGGATCCGTTTTAAACCAGGTTCTTTTACACCAGTCCGTCATAGGACTTGAATCAAAAACTGCTCTGGAAATGCTAGATGAATATCCAGATATCGTGATAGGTTGTGCTGGTGGTGGTTCAAATCTTGGTGGTTTGATCGCACCTTTCATGCAGGATAAATTGTTAGGCAAAGCCTCTCCTCGAATCATAGCCGTAGAGCCAGCCTCTTGTCCATCCCTTACCAGAGGAAAATATGCTTATGACTTCTGCGATACAGGAAAAGTAACACCACTGGCAAAAATGTATACCCTGGGATGCGGCTTTATACCATCTCCCAACCATGCTGGGGGCTTAAGATACCATGGAATGTCTCCGGTTCTTTCAAAACTTTATCATGATGGTTATATGGAAGCCGTCGCGGTGGAACAAACTAAAGTATTTGAGGCTGCAGTATTATTTGCAAAACAAGAAACCATCCTCCCTGCCCCTGAATCGGCACATGCGATTCGTGGCGCTATTGATGAAGCATTAAAATGCAAGGAAACAGGGGAAGCTAAAACCATCTTGTTTGGCCTAACAGGAACCGGATACTTTGATATGACCGCTTATAATTCCTATTTGGAGCAAACCATGACCGACTTTATCCCATCGGATGAAGATTTACAGAAAGCATTTTCTCAGCTTCCAAAAATTCCAGGAATCCAATAATACAATATAATATGGGGCTTTCGAACTAGTAGGGATAAAAACTCTAGCTCGATAGCCCCTGAATTAACTTTATTCTTGTCCTAATGTATTCTTAAGCCCTTTTCTCTTGGCCTGCCGCCTTCCCCTGAATTAACTTTCTTCTTGGCCTAATCGATTTAATCTTTTAATCTCAATTAGTAAAAAACTTGATGTCAACGTGAAGGAAATTGCATCAGAAACTGGAGCCGCATATAAGATCCCTTTTAACCCAAAGAGCCTGGATAATATAAGAATCATAGGTAATAGAACAAGGATCT
>DUNZ01000007.1 GCA_012839085.1 Clostridiales bacterium | reverse complement strand
GCATAGAGTTTTAGTATACGAAAGCGGGATGAAAGTTTGTGAAAAATGCGGAACAGACCAATCTACAGGTGAATTTGTTAAAGATAGATATTATGACCCATTTGTATAAAAGTTTGATTTTATATAGAAATATAAAAGATGTAGATATATATGAAATTATTTAATATAAAGGAGACACAAACATGACTCTTAATGAATTTATTAAGATATTATTGCAACTTCAACAAGAGGGCAAAGGTGAATATAAAATGAAGTGGTGTTATTGGAGTGATGAAGGAGATATAGGTGAGCTACTAGTTGTTGATGAAGAACAAAAAATTTATATATAACGACCTCAGAATGGGTTTTAGTTGAAAAAGAAAATTAATATAATGTGTGATTTAATTAAAAATTTATCTAAATATTATAAACGTACAGAAATAGAAAATATACATATTATGGAAATAAGGAGGCAAATATGGAAATAAAAGAATTGGAATTCAAAATAGGCAAATGTGTTTTATTTGGGGATTACAAATCATATAATGAAGTACCTATTGCATGGGATACTTTTAAAAATGCACCAATTACTACAATAAAACTACATGAGCCATTAGAAAAATATTGTTTTTATGCAGCACAACCTATAGGAATAGTTACTAATTTTAAACAGTTGGATGATTTGTCTTTTTTATTAGATATACTTATAGAAGATAAATATAATTATATTTGGAATCAATCTAAAAAACAACTTCAGTTATTATTAATGATTAATAATTATACAGCTATTATACGTGGATTGTATTTAGAGTAATATGAAGTTTTTATTATAGTAAATCAAGAAAGAAAATGCCATGTATAAAGTAAATATGTTTAATATTTTTATTGCCATCAAAAAATTATACCAAGGCAAACTTATCACCCTTTAAATTACACCGAACAATTCAGAAGATGTTATAATTAGACCGTTTAGCGAATCAATACAATTTAATTACTGTCTATTTTGTGGTAAACAAATATCAAAAAACATATTATCGTTCAATGATAGAAAGCAGTATAGTATTGAGATAAGAGATGATGAAGATTAATGTAATGATTTGCTTGGCAGAAAGGAGCAAGATAATTATGGACTGGAGAGATAGAAAATATTATGTAGCAAGTTTTTCACCAGAAGCCTATGATATGAGAATGGAAATATTAACAAACATTAAAGGAGTTAAATTACACTCATCAACTAATCATAAAATAAATACTAAATTCCCAGATGAAAAAGAACTAAGAGGTTCTTATCATGTGCTTATTGGATGTAAAGCAGATATAAAAGATATCGTAGAATTTGAATTGAGAAAAGCTGAAAGAAATGATTGGTGTTCAAGTTGGAAAGAAGTCCAAAGAGATATTAGTAAGAAATATTTTGACATATATGGTCAAGAGATGTCATATAGACAATGTGATTTAAACCCCAGGAAAAGATGTAATTATTGTATGGATTGTTAGTATTAAATGATATTTTATTAAGGAGGAAGAATAATATGATAAATTTGCGATTAACTAATAATGAGTGGTATGCTTTGTATATTCATATTGAAAACTTATTAAAGCAATATCCAGACAACAGATATTTAAACTCAATTATGTTGAAATTAGCTAAAAATTGCCCAACAATACCAAGTACAAAAGAAGATTCTTTTATTAAAGAATGGACATATCAATGGGTAGGTGAAAATAAGGAGAAGTAAATATGAAAATACATGAATTACAAGATTATTTAAGAGGACAATTACGTATGGCAGAAATTAAAATTCAGATTGGAGAAAAAATATATCCAATTACAGATATTAAATGGGATGGTCTGGAAAATGG
>DUNZ01000079.1 GCA_012839085.1 Clostridiales bacterium | reverse complement strand
GGAACAAGTGGGAATCGTATATAAAAATCTTGGAACACAAGAAAACCATAACTGCTCAGTAATTACACAGAGAATGAAGCATCGAAGGATGAGTTGGAGCATAAATGGAGCTAATAATATAGCGAAGATGTTGATTGCCATTGTCTTTGATGCTCATTTCTTCAAATTATTTAATGCTACTTTTACACATATTATTCATCCTAGTCGCTGATTTTAATGCTAGTTCTTCATATTATTTGAAGTTTAAAGGTAAGTAAAAGGACCAATTAAGGTCCTATATTTGATTTAATCTAATATTTCTTTTTGCAACTCTTTTAGCATAGCATGGTTAAACCGTATCTTCATAGCCATATCTGCAAGTTTTAAGTTATCTTCATCAAGACTTCCCAAAAGCTTTATAGGAGTTGTAGAGTCATCTGACCATCCGTTATAAAGATTATATCCTAACTTAACCAATGATTTTATTCCAGATGAAAAGTCTACATCAGACTCTTCAAAATCAGGATATATACCATGAGTCTTATTGTTATATATAAATCTTCTTTTGTTGTACAAATCAAAGTTTCCTGAAATTATATAAAATAAACTCATGCGTTCCGAGTCCCCTAAATGGGTACCGTCATCATGTAACATTGAAATTAGTTTATCTTTATGTTCTATATCTAAAAATAATATATTCATACCATTTCCTCACCTTATTAATCTAATTCACTTTCATTAGTTGCAAGAATTACTGTATCAGCATCTATTAAATTTAATTCTTTACTATTACCAATAATTAAACAAGAACTACACATCTTGTTAATAACTCTGGGCAGCCTTGAGGAATAAAAACTTTTCGCACTAAAAAAGCTTGTAATTAACACCAAAGCCTCTAATTGTGGTAAAATTAGATAAGAAATTTTACGCATTGGAGGAAGAATTGATGACAAAAGCAGAAAAGAGGAAACTAAAAAAGAAGGATAGAGGAATAGTAGATTTTATCAAGATAGTAAAACACTTTTTCAAAAATCTCAATCAATGGATTGAAGAGATGACAGATCCAAGACATCCAAGCTATTCAATATATACTCAGAATGATCTAATTCTCATGGGAGTAATGAAAAATGTGTGTTCAATTAAAAGTATGAGGCAGATGGACGAAAAATTCAATGAAGAAACTTGTATAGAGACTATGCGAATACTTTCAGGGAACAATAAACTTGAAGAAATGCCTCATTATGATACTTTAAACTATTATCTTGAGAGGCTATCTCCAGAATGTTTATCAGAGTTGAGAAGGCAAATGGCAAACAGTTTAATACGTGGTAAACAATTTTATCATAACCGATTGCTTGGAAAGTACTGGCGAGTAATACTTGATGGTACAGGACTATTCTACTTTAAAGAAAGACATTGCGAGAATTGCCTAAGTGAGACTAGAAAAGATGAAAATGGAAATATAGAAAAAAGATATTATCATAAAGTAGTGGAAGCAAAGTTGGTATTAAGTGATAAAATTGTAATCAGCCTTGGAACGGAGTTCATTGAAAATGAGAAAGAAGACGTATGTAAGCAAGACTGTGAGACAAATGCAGCAAAGCGGTTACTTAATAGAATAAAGAGAGAGTATCCACGATTAAAAATATGTCTACAAGGGGATGCATTGTATACCACAGAGCCAATGATGAAACTATGTAAGAAACACAACTGGGAATACATATTTACGCATAAAAACACTCGACAGAAAAATGTAGCGGAAATTTATGATTGGATTTGTCTAGAAGAAGGTCAAACAAAAAAAGAGAACCTTTGTAAGAAAGAAGAAGGTATAGGTAGTTATGTCAATCATGTAGAAGAAACTGCAGGCAAGACAGAAACGATGAATGTATTTGAATATGAGTATAAGTACATTGAGAATGGTCAAGAAAAAAACACGAAGTTTCAATGGATTAGCAGTATAGAGCTCACTGAAAGAAACCTTGAAGAAATGATCATTGCTGGGCGAGGCAGATGGAGGATAGAAAACGAAGGATTTAACAATCAAAAAAACGGACTATATAACATTTGTCATATCAATAGTAGAAACAGCAATGCAATGAAGAACCATTACCTATTAATCCAAGTAGCAGATATTATGATGCAGCTGTATTTATGCTGGAATCCCTTGATAAAAGAAATTGGTCAAAGCATAAAAAATACATCTTCAAGGCTACTAGAAAGTTTCCGACGACATTTCATCACCAAAGAAGATGTATTTTACATAGAGAGATACACAACTGTGTACCTCGAATAACATTTTTATTATACTACAGGTGGTGGTAAATTGAAAGAATAAATTTAAATTTAACATTGAATTATCCACAGAATCAGTACAAACGAGGGTAATTTATCCATTAGCTGTGCATAACACAG
>DUNZ01000078.1 GCA_012839085.1 Clostridiales bacterium | reverse complement strand
CTTCAGAGACCATCTTGGTAATCCGATTCTTTTTATCCCAAAATAGTTTCAAAAGATACCCTTCCATGCAGATTAGTAAAATTATAATAGCAAACAACTTACTATAATCAATCCGGTTACCATAGGGGTTATATACAATTCCAGTAAAAAAAGAAATTGCAAGGAGGATAATGCCCCCCAAAATAGAAATACCAGTGAGGCAGTATGTCTTAAGGGGATAGCATAACAGTTCTTTTTCATCGGTCATCTTCTCCATCATAGCCGGAATTTTAACTATACTTTCCTCTTCCTCGTGCTCTTTCTCTACCTCTCTTAAATTTACATCCTCCTTAAAAACCGTTTTTCCTAATTCTCTTTTGTCCTTACAAGCTTGGGTTGTGTGTTCAAATTTTTTAGGCATCATCTTCTTTTCATTGATTGCCTCGGATAATTGTTTGATTGTAAACCCTTCCTCTCTACAAATTGAGTATAGGTTGTAAACGAATAAAACAGCCTCTTTATCATTATAATTTACCTTATTCATCAAATGCTCAATTAAAGTAATGATCTGCTCTCTTATGCTCACCCCATATCCAGGGTAATAGCATAGGGACGGACTTTCCTTCACAACATCCAGATAAATATATTCTGGTAATAAAACAAAATTATCCTCAGGTATAAGATATTCATAGGCTTTTTCAACAATCTCTATGATTCCCACTATAAGCTTCTTAATCAGTTCCAAGGTCAGCCATTTATCTGCCAAATTAGATAAGGATTGTTTCCCTGTAATATCATAGTAAAGTTTAACTTGATTATTGATATTTCTTTTATTCATGGAAAGAATGCCCTCTATGGACTGATAGAACAAGACTTTCAGACCATGTTCGTCTTTTACGCTCTCATCCTTTTTCTTCAATACCATATAATTATGGTGTAAGTCTTTATGAAATTCCATCTCCATATCCATTCTCCTCACCCCTCTCCATAACCGATTCTTTATCGGATTCTTTATCGGATTCTTTGTCTGTTTCTTTATCCGATTCTTTGTCTGTTTCTTTGTCCGATTCCTTGTCTGATTTTTTGTCTGATTTATAAATAAAGTTTTAGGTTTTTGTTTATTGTAAACCATTGCATTTGTCAACGATCATTTACCTATTTTTATTTATAATTTTCTCTAAGCCCTTCTTAATTGATTCTAAGCCTTTTATTCTCTCTGCTGTTGTTAAAAGCACTTCCGATATCCGTATACTCTCCCCAGGATTATGAATATAAAACTGCTTCTCTAATATGGGTTGTGCTGCTTTTATATGTAGTAACCCAGGTAGGGAAACTCGAGTCTTTCCCTCAAGAGAAATCTGGATCGACAGTGTCCCTACCTCAACATTGATATGGTTAATTTGATATAAGAATAAACCCTTGGCCAGTTCTAAATTCATATATTCTCTTATTTGTTCTTCCATTTCCCCCTTATCCCCTAGGATAGGATAAAAGATGCCTCTATTATTAATATTCTCATAATCGACCTCTCCCGTATCTAGCTTCCCTTTATGTTTTGCTGAAAATATAGCCTTATGCAAGACCAAATCCACCGTCCCCTGTAATTTGCAATAATCATGAAGATAAAAGCTAAGATATACTATTGAAAATATCACAAGGATGATTAGGGGCATGATAAATGCTGCCTCAACCGTGATACTTCCTTTTATCTTTTTATTTAAACTCCTATTAGCATAATTTGATTTCATAGCTTTCATAATCATTCTTCAGCCCATATTCCTTTCATATCAATGCTTATGGTTTTATCTTAATCAAATTTTTCTAACGATTATTGCATTTCCTAAGGTTTTTGAATCCCATAAAACAAGTCTTCTTAAACTATACATAGACGGATTAGATAGGCCACCAACATAAATGGAACAAAGGGAATACTTTTTTTACGATTCGTAAGACCAAGAGCCAATAAAAAGATAGAGATTACTGCCGCTAAAAATAAAGCTATAGCAAACAGCTCCATATTAGTCCAAAAACCAAGACCAATACCTGTTACACATAATAAGATACCATCTCCCATCCCAATCTTTCCTTTGGTAATCCAACTAATCCCTATGACAAGGATTCCAACAAAGAGACCCCCAATCTTATCGAAAAGAACAATTTCCCTAGAAAATGGAATGCATATACATAAAACAATCGCCGCTAACAGGGCAATCCATAGACTAAACTTCTTTCTATGGATATCTTGAACGGAACATGCAAAGAGCATAATAGCTAAGGTTCCCTGTATCATGTTATCCCACATAGTTTGATCCTTTCTATTTTGCCTAGTTTAATTTTTGATGGTTTATTTTTTAATTGTTTTGTTTTTTGACTGTTTTATCTTTTAACTGTTTTAATCTTTGATTGTTTTGATGGTTTTGATTGTTTTAAGTTTGATTATTTCAATTTTTGATGGTTTAATTTTTGATGGTTTTGATTTTGGATGGTTTTGATTTTGAATGATTTTGATTTTGGATGGTTTTGATTTTGGATGGTTTTGATTTTCGATGGTTATAATTTTCGATGGTTATTGTTTTTTAATAAATTTAATATTCTATTTTAAAAATTAAATTTAATTTTGGTTTTAAACCTATATAACAAATAATCTTAAATCTTAGTTTTTCTGACATTCTTTGCACTGCCTTTTACCTGATACTTCTGATAAGGAAAGCTCATATACCGTTCTTTTTATCTTTGAACAATCCATACGGGTATGATATCGTGAACCACCAGGAGTAACAAAGTATCTATCTACTCCCCCTTCCTTATCCTTACAACAACTTTGACAGGGTTGATAAGGCAAACCATAATCATTAACTAGATCATCCCGGATTTCTGACACCATTTTTACACTTATATTTAAATGGCGACATTTTGGATTGGTGTGATAGACCGATCCAGTTTCTGTAACATAAACCTTTTCCTCCTTTGAAGAATCCTCCTTCTCCACTATAGAATATGCCGATGGGATTTTTCGCCCAGTCCAGCCCCTTAGACGAACACGCTGAATCATCTGCCGCTCCCCAATCGGAAGTAATTGGAATGGGATTTTAAACTGATATCGAACTATGATGTCAATACAACCCTCTTCGTCTAAAAGATCAGAAAAGAAGAAACTAATTCCATCAAAACCATTAACAATACATGTATTATGGTATTCCTCTGGTTCCAAATAGTTAAGGGCCATGAGTTTTATAATAGAACCGTCCCTTAAGGATCCGATTTCTGGAACTTGAATACCATATTCCGATAATATTTCCTTAATCGAATCGCTTACAAAAGAATCACTTTCAACGTTAGACTCATGATTACTTTCATCCCCGGTTTGATTTTCTCTGACAAAATAATCTTCGTAGATATAAGCCGTTTTTGCCAGATTCAGCCCTAGGTTTGTAATCCCTGCCTGTATTTTTTCTTGAAGTGTAAACAGTTGAATAAAATAAAGAAAAGCAATCAGAAAACTGATTCCTATTGGCATCACCAAGGCGGCTTCTATAGTAAGCGATGCTTTGAAACCCAATTCTGATTTTTTCTTTTTAACCCTAAACAGATCGTACTTTCGATTTTTCACATTTCCCCCTATTACCCTAAGCTCTATATCATTCTTTAAAGAGATTTTTTACCTTTATGAGAAGCCATACTCTTTTATTTTTATGAGAAGCCAAGGCCATAGTGGATTGAAATGTCCGCTCTTCAATATTTTCTTTTTGTTTCTATAAGCAAATGATTTCTTGGAGAGAGTTTATATGATTATTTTTATTTTTAAATTTTTATAATATAGAATATAAAGAGATTATAAAATGATTTTTGATGTAATCTAATTAGAAGAACGGACATTTCAATCCACCATGATTTTTCTCATCAATTTAGTAACTATATGCTAGCTTTACTTGATAATCAAAATAATCCCTGCCACTGGTGAGCCTTTTTTTCAGAAAAGGTATTAGGGTAAACCTGGATGGAATTATATAGAATGCCTCCAATCCAAATCCAAAGATACAGTTTTGCATTGAAAAGGATCTATCGTATCGTAAGCGTAAGTTTTCCTGAATTAAATCTAGGGAGCGAAGTGATAGTGCTTGATTGCCCGTTAATAAAAGAAATAGATACAAATAGTCTTCATAAGTAAAAGATAGATTGTTACTATCCTTAATCTGATGGGCTTTCTCTTTGATAAAACTAGGACTAAGAAGAAATAATTCTGAGAATCGCAAGACCAGTTGCTTTTTTATTATAGGAATTTCTTTTCCATGAAGCAGAGCACTGGTATCTACCAAAGCCTCTGCAAAAGACCATATTAATAAAATTAATGTTTTTGTGATACTTACTAGTATAGGTAATCCCGTAAAGCCTACCAAAGAAACGGCTACCATTTTTGCTTCATTACACTTTTCGCCATCTCCTAGAATACTGATAAAATCCAGCAGTGTTCGAACAAATATAATTCTTCCGACAATGGAGGAGAGATTCTCCTTATCCGATATACCTGCATGGATTAGGTATTCTAACTCATAATCTAAAACTTTTGGTTTTTCATCCCCTTTCGCTTTAACTGGTTCAGAGTATCCCGTAAAATGTTCTTGTAAATACTCTAAAAGAAGAATCTTTTCAATAAAATTATTTATTCCACTCTCTAAAATGGACAATCCTTCTGAGGCTTCTCCAAAACTTCCAAATAAGCTTTCTGCATTGGAATTCTTATTTCCTATGGCTGCGTCAGTAAAAAATCTACCAAAATCAAACTCATAAGTCCTAGCCTCCTTCTTTATAAAGTTCAAGTTTGAAGGAATATTTTCCTCTCCTAGACTAGCCTCTGACAACTGTGTAACTTCTGTAACTAAAGCTAACATTCCCTCTGATATCAGGGCTTCCATAAATTCTAATGGGTTTAGACTCTTGTCCCTATCTAGAACCAAGCTACTATAATCCAAACTTAAGCCTTGATGACTATATTCTTTTGCTATGCTACTAGATTGAGAAAACTTGGCTTTAGAAGCTAGATATTCTTCTTGAAGTAGCTTGTCAATTCCTTCTTCCATATCTTTATTCATCCGGAGAAGAACAGATAGATTACTCTCCAAACAATCCACCATCTCTGTAAATCGATAACCGGATCCCTCCTCAGAGGTATACTTCTTTAATTCCAACAAATCATCCCTCATACTTGAGAATAATTCCTCTCCTATCTCTTCCTTGGCTTGGATAAGCTCCTCTTCATAATGATCTACTAAATCACCTGCTATCAGGGACTTTTCGATTATGCCATAGATGACTTCCTGGGCTTCATAAATTAAAGGTATGATATGATTAATCCCTTCAGACAGCTCATTTTTCTTGTTTATTATAGAAGAAATGATATCATCACGGTTTAGTTCATTATCTATAATTTCACTTTCTATCTTAGAGATACCATACTCTAACTCTTTGATTTCCTCTTTTATTTTATGGATCTGCTCCTTGATTTCTTTCAACTCTTCCTCTTTTTTATTATTGTTTTCTTCCCTTTCATCATCCTTCCTTTCATCATCCTTTCCTTCTTCTTCCTTTTTCTTATCTTCTAACTTTTGATCCAATTCATCTAAAGTCTTTCTCAGATTATTCCATTGGCCTAGGGCATCCATGTGCCTTCGATTAATCTCTTGATAGGCCATGAGATTCATTTCTAAGGATACATAATCATGTTCAATCCCACGGAATTTCTCCTCTAAATTGATATAACGATCCTTTAAGGCATGAAATACGATTTCATTATTAATTCCTACTCCGTTTTGGGATGCCTCTCCATTACAAAATATCTTTACGAAATAAGATACTGTTTTTAGCTGACCATCTTTTGTTACTTCAATTCCCTTTTTACTTGTATCAATACCATCCAGTAATTCCATCAGCTCCAGAATACCTTCATCTATTTTGACAAGCTCTTCCTCTAGTTCCTGTTTCTCTTCATAAAGATAGCTGATCTTTTTGGGTTTTTCTAATAGGGACATCTTGTCCATAAGCTGCTCCAAAAAGGCTTCCATTTCCTTATACTTCATATAGGCAGTCGCTTGATTGACAAATATTTTACCCTGATAATCCACCAGCTTTGTTTGCTCTACTAGTTCTAAAGACCTTATATTAATATCGTAAAGCTCCGCCCCCTCTTCCAGAAAAGGCAAGTCTAAATTTTTATTGGGATCCATGGTATAGGACATATATTCTGACACCTGGTCTAGTATCTCCAATTCATTATTAGCCGTATCCAAGCCGAAAAGATGGTATTCCTCCCATAAGGGAAGATAAAAATCAGCCAAGACCGAATCCATGGCAGTCATCAGTGCTCTTTGGGTGAATACCCGTGCTGTACTTATTCTGGCTCCCTCTATGACTGTAAGTATTAGTGACATAATCAACAAGAGTATTAAACTAAGAAAAACAGTTATAGAGCCCGTTAATTTATTTCTTTCCCTTTCTTCCTTCAAAACTAGTTCCCCCGTATTATGTAACAGCAAATTCACTTTATAAATTTACTTTATAAAGGATGCTGTATCCTTACTGATCGCTTCAAAGATATTGTTCACTAGACTTGTTAACTGATCCCTAAAAATAACCACCAAACTTATAATAACTACTAGAATTAGAATAATTTCCACTACTCCTATTCCATCCTGTTCTAATGTAAATAATTTTTTAAACATTCTCCTCATATCCTCTGTCTATGCCTTTATGGCGCTCCTTTCTTCTTATACTTGATTGCTTTATATGTTAAAAGATAAAATAGCTGGAACCGTAACTATGATAAAAACAATTATTAAGAGTATCATCATTGGACCTAAAAGCTTGGTACCAGCCTCCTCTCCCAATCGTTTCACCGCTTCCTTCCTATTTTCAAAGGCTTCTTTGGCTTCATATCTTAGGATTTCTGATAACCCCCGGTTACCCTTCTTTAGACTTTGTGTTAATAAGGAAGCGAATTTCATATAGGGCTGAAGTCCAGCTCTCCTGCCAAATTGCTCATAGGCATCATATTCTGCAATCCCCAGCATTAACTCCTTTTGGGTAATCAACATCTCCTCATATGCATATCTCTTAGGTAATGAGTTATGAAGGGTCTTTTTCTTATAATCTTCGGATATCTTGTACCATGCCTGTCGTATTGTCATCCCCGCATTAACTAATAGGGTGAATTTGTTAATGATTTCTGGATAGTCCAAGAGCATTTGTTTCTTTCTTTCATTCATCTGCTTGTCTAGTTCTTTATCGGAATAAAACCATACTAAGATAGCAGTAACTATACCCATAGTCATCAAGGTTCCCTCTGTCTTGCCCCCATTCGTCTTCCACTCAATATTATAATTCTCTAGCTCACTGGGTAGATACAGTTTATCTTCCCATCTAGACATCTCAGAATACTTTTCTAACTCCTCCTCCAATTTTCTAGATAAGATCTCCTCCTCTGTATATACTTTCGGAAATACTGTCAGCGGAATTTCATAATTAATGGCTTCCTCCCCATAGGTTAAAACAGCCGTTACCCTAGTCTCAATCCCCCCCTCTTCAATATCTTCATTCATAACAGTTCCATCACTCCGAATTAAGTTAGTATTTTCAGGAATCCAGCTTACACTAATGCTGCTGCCTGGTATGGAAGCTATAAAGTTAAGATTCTGAATAATGTGTTCTGGGCTTTCATTCTTTCCTAACACATCCCTGCTTAAAAATAATATCGCTTCTTGGAATGCTTGCATCATTTCCTCATAAGTATATGCCTCTTCCTCTATTTCCACTGTAAGGTCCTTGATCAGGGGCTTATCCTGTGCTCCCCCATCTCCCTCCTGATCCATGGGGTTTAGCTTTACTCTTAAATCCACCCTGGCTCTACCCTCTCCAGGCTCTGGGCGCTCTATGTAGTTTCCTTCTTTAATAAGTTCCTCTCCCATGGAATTAAGACCAAGCATCAGAATTAAAAATTGAAATGATATAAGGATGAAGAGAACCATAGCCACTTTTTTGCACCAATATAGCCTTTGAATTCCTTCTGGTCTTGATGTCAGATAAATTGATTGAAGGGAGATTCGAATCTTAGAATTTTTATTTAGATAATGATCTAGTTTAAAGATTTGGATGAACATATATGAGATCGGGTAAAGAAAATATAGTTTGTGTTCCTTCCGGTCTATCCCTTTAAAGATTGTTCCATATTTTATAGAGGATATAAAATATGATATCACGAAAATAGTTAATAAAATTATTGCAAGGATTACCATGATCTCCCCTCCTTACACCTGGATATCCATGATTTTTTGCATTATTTTAATGGCAAGTAAATAAATGATTAATAGGATGGACATTACAGACACCCCAAAAACATTATGGTATAACGGATCTAAGTATCCAGGGGATGTTAGGTTAAGATAAAATAAGATCCCTTGGGGAATGACTTTCATAATATTGGCTTCCAATTTTTTAGATGAAATCAGTGTAATAATTTCTCTTTTAATATCAATCTTATCACTTATGGTATTACTTGTTACTTTAATTACATGGACTAAATCTCCCCCCGTTCTTTTTGCCGTGGCAAATACTTCAGCAAAGCTTATAATATCCTCAATCCCTGTCCTTTCACCAAAGTCCTCAAGTACCTTTTCTATTGTGATGTTCATATGTAATTGCTGAATCATATAATGTAGCTCTTGCATAATAAGAGAATCTGACTTATATAAATGTTTCAAATCCTTGTATGCTTCCTCTAAAGCATGTTCCGGTGAATAACCGGCATTCAAAGCGGCAGAAAGACTTAGTATCACATCCTTAAACTCTAAGTTAAGCTGCCATTTTTGTTCCTTTAAACACTCTTTTTTCTTTTTCTTTCGAAATATAAAAACTAGGGGTGCTAAAAACAGAATTGATAAGACACTTTGATAGAACAAATATCCTATCATGCCAATGAGACAGATGCTTTGAAGTGTATAGATTATATTTTCTTTTCTAGTAAAACGATAATCACAATAATTAACCACCATAGCCACCTTTAAAAATTTTATGAATTGCTATATTCACATTTTATCCCTGCTCGGTATAACTTATCTTTTTTAACTAAGTCATTTTCTCTTTTTAATTCTCCTAGAATCTTTCCATCCTCTTCCCCTGTTTCTTCAAAAGCAAAGAGAGGGTTCATTTGAATTTCACCTTCCTTGCAATCCAATACTTCTACAATACTCAAAACTCTTCTTGATTTGTCTCGTAGACGTCCTAGATGGACTATGATATCTAGAGCTGAAGCAATCTGTTTTCGTATTGCAAGCAAAGGAAGCTCCGCCCCCATAAGAACCAGGGATTCCAAGCGGCTTAACATATCCCTAGGGGAATTTGCATGACCTGTAGACAAAGATCCATCGTGGCCGGTATTCAGGGCTTGCAACATGTCCATAGCCGAAGCATCTCGGACCTCCCCGACGATGATTCTGTCTGGCCTCATACGCAAGGCTGTTTTTATTAAATCCCGAATGGTAATTTCATTACTGCCTTCCGTATTGGCATTTCTTACTTCCAAGCGAACCAGATTGGGAATATCTCGAATCTGCAATTCTGCAGAGTCTTCTATGGTTATAATTCGTTCATCCTGTGGAATAAAGTTAGATAATACATTAAGAAATGTGGTTTTTCCTGATCCGGTTCCCCCACTGATGAAGATATTGTAACCTGCAATCACCAGTTGCTTTAAAAATGTTGCCGCCTCCTCACTGATGGAATTTACTTGAATCAACTGATTCATGGTCATGGGCTTCTCAGGAAACTTACGAATGGTGATTACTGGCCCATCTAAGGATACTGGTGGAATAACGATATTGACCCTAGATCCATCGGATAATCTGGCATCTACAATGGGATTAGCCTCATTTATGATTCTATTGGATTGGGAAACCATCTGCTGCACAATATCTTCCAACTTCTGTTGCGACTCAAAGCACTTATCATAGGGATAGATTCTTCCTTCTTTTTCAATAAAGATATAATCGGAACCATTTACCATAATTTCTGAGATATCTTTATCTTCGATTAATTCCTGCAAAACATCAAAACCATGGATGGAATGTAATATTTCCTTACGGAGTATTAACTTATCTTGCATAGGGATATAAGTTTTCTTACTAAATTCCATTAATACAGAATCTATGGTTCTTAAAATCTCTTCTTCGGTAATTTCTTTACTTAAATCAATGTTTTCAAGAGTTAGATTCCTAATCTTTTCTTTTATATTCATAAATCCTCCCTTTGTCTATGGATGATTTAATTCACAAGATGCCATCTTCCAGATGGGGTGTTTCTTTAGATCCTCCAAGGTCCCTATCTTACCATCCAGCACCATATCTATTGGAAGTTTGATTTTATGGTACCTATCTTGATCCATCTTAAGTCCTAAGAATTCCATCTGTCTTTCCCACTCATTTAATACCCTCTGTTCATAAAATCCTTCCTTAGATATGATATAGACATAATCGGATTGCCTTAAGATTTCTACTGTGGCATCCGTATAGATTCCAAGATAAAAAACCACAGTATCATAGTATGAGCTCCTTCTCATTAACTGAAGCCAGTGATTCACATCTTCACCGGTTAAGGATATTAAATCCAAGCCATGGGTAAGTCCGGACAAGTAAGCTAAGCCATCGTAATACCTTGTAAGTTCTTTCTCCTTCAAAGAAATATTGGGATTGCTTTCTTTCAGATAATAGATAAATTCAGATAATGAATGGGAAGCTATCTCTTCCCCTAATAGAAAATTGGTTGAAAACAAATCAAAGGGAATCCATAATACTTTTTTTCTTTCCGTATAAGAATAGCTCAAGGATAGAGCATAATAATATTTTATAATATCTGCTAAGGGCGTATAAATTGATATGATTTCTAATTTACCGGATTTTATACCGGCCATTTCATTATTATTCTTGTTGTATTCCGATATTACTTGGGACACAATAGAAGCTGCTGCCTGATATTTAAAGATAGTGGGATGTTCTGTCATAGCATTTTCCTTGGGGCGTTCTGCCAGCAAATAAATATATCTTATTTTATTTTTTGCTATCTCCTCATCCAGTGAGACCCCCTCTCCAAGCAGCAAAACTTCTACTTCTTTCTTGCTTAGGAATTCTAGTAGATACTCTTCCTCTGAGAAGGAAAAATACTCAAAATCCAAATCCCTTCGCCTGTTAAAGTATTCCATAAGACCAGATGCAAAGGTCATATCTGAATCATAAATTGCAAGACACTTATTCAATATTACCTCCTAAAAAACTGATAAATCATGGGAAGCCATTAAGAAGTTAAGAAACGATTATATGTAGATAAATAAGTAAATAAGATAAATAAGTAGATATAAATAGGAAGGCAGAAATTAAGATTAAATATAAAGAATTATCATTATATTACCCTGGATATTTTTGTATGTCAACAAAAAACAAAGATTCCCTTTTATTTTTGGTAAAGCAGAATAAAAAGAAGCTCCTTCTTTGACAATATGCACAAAGACTACTTATAAGAATAATAAATTGCCAGGCCATAGAGCATGATAAAGCCAGGTAAGCCTAATAAGCCATTGGATAAAACCGTCACAGGATTAATACCCACATTAATATTATAGCCTTGGGTTCTTAATAATAGGTCTAGGGCATAGATTCCTGCTGTACCTGCAAAGGCGCGTACAGCAAAATCCACTAAAAGATCTGGCCGGCGCTTAATCAGACAGATCCCGATAAAAACAAGGCATACAATGATAATTCCAATTAAAATCGTACTTTCCATAGTTACCCCCAAAAAAATAATACAACCTATTACATTTATATACCCATATAACCAATTTATTCTATTTATTTAGTATATATAGGAAATATTTTGACTATACTAATAAAAAACATTAGTTATAAAAGGTGGTGTAACCGATTGAAGTGGTTTTCAAAAAAGAAACCAGCAAAAGAAGATTTATTAATTGACGAAATAAATAAAACAAAAATTGCATTAGAAGCCGCATACTCTAACTTTGAAAATGTGGTTGATCCGGATTTAATCGATAGTTGTATCTACGAAATGAACGCTGTGCAAAACCGCTACAAATTCCTATTGAAACAAGCAAAGGCTGCTGATAAGAATTTTTGTTAATTAACATATGTAAAAAATGCTGGCCTAAGCCAGCATTTTCTTTGTATTTTATCTAATCTTTTGTTTGATAATCAAAAATCTTTTGTTTCTTTTATTTCTTATGGGTATCGTTTTTTCTCTATCCTATGTATTTATTGATACCTTTTAT
>DUNZ01000077.1 GCA_012839085.1 Clostridiales bacterium | reverse complement strand
GGAAGATAATAATACGCCGGATTTTACACTCCCAGAAAAAGGTGAGTATGATGTAAGCGAATATATTAAATTAGGACAATACAAGGGAATAGAAGTAAAAGTAGAAAAATTAGAAGTAACCGAAGAAGATATTGAGGAAGCGATCCAGAGTGATCTTCAATATTTTTCAAAAACTGAGGAAGTGACAGGAAGACCTGTAGAAGACGGAGATATCGTTAACATTGATTTTGAAGGGTTTTTAGATGGTGAGGCATTTGATGGTGGTAGTGCAACTGGTTTTGACCTTATCATAGGTTCCAATGCATTTATCGCTGGCTTTGAAGAGCAACTGATTGGTGCCAATATTGGTGAAGAAGTAGAGCTAAATCTTTCTTTCCCTGAGAATTATGGAAAAGAAGAACTGAATGGCCAGCCGGTTGTATTTAAAGTAGTGGTAAACTCCATTAAGGTTAATGTGCTTCCGGAATTAAATGATGACTTCGTAAAGGAAAAGTTTGAACTAGAAACCGTGGAAGAGTATAAGGAAAGCATCAGAGAAGAAATACAAGCTGATTATGAAGAAGAAATGTTTGCCATTAAGATTAATAATATTATGAATACCATTTTAGATAATTCTGAAATTATGGGCTATCCGCAAACTTTAATTGACTACTATATAGCTGAGGTAAATCTAAGTCTGGAGCAAAATGCTAGTTTATATGGAGTGGATAAAGAAACGCTATTAGCTGCATATAATATCACCCAAGAAGATTTTGATGCCGATGCGAAAATATATGCAGAAACTATGGCAAAACAAGAAATTACTCTAAAGGCTATTATTGAGAGCGAAAACATGGATCTATCCGAAGAAGAATTTAATGAAAAAGTAAGTCAACTGGCTCTGGAAAGTGGTTTTTCATCTTCTGAGGAGTTATTAGAAGTAGCCGGTGAAGAGGAAATTAAGGAAATACTTCTATACAAGAAAGTTATGGAGTTCATTGCTGAAGAAGCGATTGAGTTATAAGAGAACTTGACAAGTTAAAAATAGGATGTTATACTACGCAAAGCATCTGTTATAAATCAGTAATTGTAAAAGCTCTTGGTCATGCAGACTAAGAGCTTTTTACATTTATCATACGTTTTAAAAGATAAGTTATTCCTACATAGGATGAATTTTTGACGGGAATGATAAAGATATAGATTGGATGTTAGAAAGGAAATTTGAATATAAATGAGAAATGTAAAATTTGATGAAATTAATATCAATCCTAATATTTTACGAGCAGTAGAGGAAATGGGATTTGAGGAAATGTCACCAATCCAGGCCAAGGCTATTCCAGTGATTTTAGAAGGAAAAGATATTGTAGGTCAGGCACAAACTGGAACTGGAAAAACGGCTGCCTTTGGAATACCTCTTTTGCAAAAGATCGATCCCCAGGAGAAAACAGTGCAAGCCTTGGTTTTATGTCCAACAAGGGAATTGGCCATCCAAGTTGCAGAAGAGATTCGGAATTTAGCAATGTTTATGCATGGGATTAAAATTCTACCTGTATATGGTGGCCAGGAGATTTCTAAGCAAATCCGTTCCTTAAAGTCAGGAGTTCAAGTTATTATTGGAACTCCAGGTCGTGTAATGGATCATATGAGAAGAAAAACCGTTAAATTCGGTAATATTCGAATGGTAGTCTTGGATGAAGCGGATGAAATGTTAAATATGGGCTTTCGGGAAGATATTGAAACCATCTTGAAGGAAGTACCAGAAGCAAGGCAAACCATATTGTTCTCAGCAACCATGCCAGGACCCATTCTTGAAATCGCAAGAACCTATCAAAAAAGTACAGAGATTATCAAAGTAGTAAAGAAAGAATTAACCGTTCCTAAGATAGAACAATACTATTATGAAGTGTCTCCAAAGAACAAAGAAGAAGTTCTAGCTAGACTTCTGGATATGTATAATCCCAAATTGTCCCTTGTCTTTTGTAACACAAAAAAACAGGTGGATGAATTGACGGCTTCTCTACAGGGCAGGGGATATTTTGCAGAAGGCCTCCATGGAGATATGAAGCAACAGCAAAGAGACCGTGTTATGAATAGCTTTCGAAATGGAAGAACGGAAATTCTAGTAGCAACCGATGTTGCTGCCAGGGGTATTGACGTAGATGATGTAGAAGCTGTTTTCAATTACGATGTACCACAAGATGACGAGTATTATGTTCACCGTATAGGAAGAACAGGTCGTGCGGGTCGTGAGGGTAGAGCATTTACCCTAGTGGTTGGTAGAGAAGTATTCAAGCTCAAAGACATACAAAGATATTGTAAAACCAAGATTAAACTCCAACCGATTCCTTCGATTAATGACGTTACTGCTGTAAAAGCAGAGAAAGTTTTGGATCGGGTTCAAAATATTATAGAAAACGAAGATTTAACCAAGATGGTTGATCTTATTCAAGATCGAATCAATGGAGTTGACTATACAGCACTAGATATTGCAGCAGCATTTCTTAAGATGTCCATTGGAGATGAGTATGGAAATGATGATGAAATGACAAACATGGATGAGTTTGGTGATACTGGGGCAGAAGCGGGAATGGTTCGACTCTTTATTAACCTAGGTAAAAAGCAAAATGTAAGGCCAGGGGATTTCCTTGGTGCTATTGCTGGAGAAACCGGTATGCCAGGTAAATTGATCGGTACTATTGATATGTATGACAAATATACCTTTGTGGAAGTTCCAAGAGAATATGCTTCTGAGGTAATTCAGGTTATGAAGACAGCCAAAATAAAAGGAAAGAGCATTAATATCGAGCCTGCAAACAAAAAGTAAGGAATGATCCATTTAGGCTATAATTTTAGCTTTATGTAAGATAAAAAAGCAAAATGAGCTCACTTAGGCTTGTTGAAATTACGATTGGAGCAATGATATCATGAACAAAGCCCTGTTCATGATATCATTAACTTTTTATAGGACATTATATAGAATATAATAGAAAAATACTTGACTGATATATCCGATTGGGTTATAATTTAATAACGATTACTATTATTAGGAGTGTGTATTGTATTATGTCAGTCACAAAATATAGCAGGCAGAGAGAGGCTATTAAGGAGTATCTAGCTCATACCAAGGAGCATCCTACCGCCGATATGGTATATATGCAAATTCGAAAAATTTACCCCAATATTAGCTTAGGTACGGTCTATAGAAATCTAAACTTCCTAGCTGACAAAGGAGAAGTACAAAAAATCGATTGTCAAGATGGCAGTATTCGCTTTGATGGAAAAGCGGAACCTCATTATCATTTTTTATGTAAGAACTGTGGATGTGTAAAGGATCTAGAAATGGAATCCATTGATCACATAAACGAAATAGCAAATGCTAATTTTTCTGGTAAAATCGAAGGCCATATCACATATTTTTATGGAAAATGCCCAGAATGTTGTGAAGATTAAATTGTAAAATGTTTAAAATTTTAAAACAGCAAATAAAAAGTATAAAGGTTCGACAATTTTACCTTTATACTTTTTTATGTTTGGATATAGAATAAGATTTAGATTAAGAGAGTTAATTGAGCGATTATTGAGCGATTCTATATAAAGCTTTTTGTTAATTTTTACACTTCTAGAAGGTATTAAGGTCTATATTGATAGGAGATAGGATAGTGCTATTTAAATATTAGATTACCAGTCTATGGATTTATCGATAAGGGAATGAAATAGAAATAAAATATGAAAAAAATACATATTCCCTATTGACAATTATATAAAAGTATTATATTATAATAACAGTAACAGTTACTATTATCTAAGAAATATTTATTATTTCTTTGTTACATATTACAAATTCGTGGGGATTTTTAAGTAACTGTAATATATTTGGGAAAAGGAGAATTTAAGAATGAAGAAGTATGTTTGTCAAGTATGTGGATATGTTCATGAAGGAGATAGTGCACCGGACCAATGTCCGATCTGTAAAGCTGCAGCAGATAGATTTACGGAGCAATCTGGCGAAAGATTTTGGGCAGATGAACATATCGTAGGCGTTGCAAAGGGCGCTAGCGAAGATATTATAAGGGATTTAAGAGATAATTTTATGGGCGAGTGTACGGAAGTAGGAATGTATCTTGCTATGGCAAGAGTAGCTCATAGAGAGGGGTATCCTGAAATCGGTTTATATTATGAGAAAGCAGCTTGGGAAGAAGCAGAACATGCTGCAAAATTCGCTGAACTACTTGGTGAAGTTGTTACCGATAGTACAAAGAAGAACCTAGAATTACGTGTTGATGCTGAGAATGGCGCTTGCATGGGCAAGAAGGATTTGGCTACCCGTGCGAAAGCAGCTAATCTGGATGCTATTCACGATACAGTTCATGAGATGGCTAAGGACGAAGCCAGACATGGGAAAGCTTTTGAGGGACTTCTTAACAGATATTTTGGAAATTAATGATATTAAATTAGCTTATATCTAGCATATGTTTCCCCCAAAACATATGCTTCCCATATAGATTGTTCCCAGCACAGGAAAAAGCCCCGGTTTTCGGGGCTTTTTCCGTTGAAGTCTACTATCTTACATTTTATGTGATTAATGAAAGGAAATTCTTATGTAATAATTGGGTGTTGAATTTTTATTTTACTCTGGTGATATGAACACAATATACATATGTATTCTGAACTTTCTTGGCTTCTACTCCATCAATATGAATGATTGGTTGTGTTTCAGAAGGGGTGGTATATTTCTTGAAAATAATACCGTCCTGATTAACACGCATATTTCGAATTTGTCTGTATCTATAATCTTGCTTGGGAATTCCAATGTAGTTAAAAATAATATCATAGGTATCATGGTGTAAAAAACAAACTAAAATATCCTCTTTGCTATACATTCGAATAATTTCTCTGGCTTCTTCAAAGGTCATATTGGTACATTTGTATTCACCTTCATTTAAAAGGGCATTCATATTGCTATTATCCAGTAGTAGTAAGGGGTTTTGAATTTTCTTATCTGACATAAGATTACACTCCTTCCTGCTATACATTTCCCATTGATAAGGTATAGAAACCTTCCATTTTTAGTATATGGTAGATTATGGGATACGTCAACAAAAATCGTAAGAATTAATACTAAATTATATCAAATATAAAAAAGCCATGATGAAAACCTAAGCTTTTTTTGAAAATATAAGGTTTCTTCACGGCTTTTTATATTATATGTTTTTGTTTAAGAATTATTAATTGTTAATTTTTCTTTTCACATAGCTGGTATGAAGGAGTTCGTGGGCTTTATGACTGCCTGGCTTCTCCAAGAATTCATCATAAAGCTGCTTCACACTTGGATTTTCATGAGATTTTCTAAGTGGCATACTTGCATCCAACTTATAAAGAGCTTTTGCACGTAAGCTGCGGATATCTGTAAAGTTTCTTACGTTAGCCGGTTGCTGTGGCTGTCCACCACCGTTAACACATCCGCCAGGACATCCCATGATTTCTATAAAATGATAATCGGCTTTTCCAGACTTAACATTTTCTAGTAGTTGTCTTGCATTGGATAGTCCAGATGCAACTGCAACTTTGATGTCCATGTCAGCAACACGATAGGTTGCTTCTTTGATGCCTTTGGTACCTCTTACTTCTTCGAAATCAAGGCTCGGAAGTTCCTTACCGGTTAAGGTTTCAACTGCAGTTCTTAGGGCAGCTTCCATAACACCACCGGTTGCACCAAAGATAACTCCAGCACCAGTGGAACGTCCTAATGGATCGTCAAAGTCTTCCTCGGGTAAGGAAATAAAGTCTAGTCCCACACGATCAATCATCCTTGCTAATTCTCGAGTTGTAATAGAGATATCAACATCGGGAACTCCTGCAGCATTCTGGTTTTCTCTTCCGATTTCAAATTTCTTTGCGGTACATGGCATTACGCTGACCATAACAATCTTCTCAGGATCAATGCCCACTTTCTGAGCGTAATAGGTCTTTGTAACAGCACCAAACATTTGCTGTGGAGATTTACAACTAGAAAGATTATCGATCATATCTGGATAGTAGTGTTCGCAGTATTTAATCCAACCTGGGGAACAGGAAGTGATTAAAGGTAAAGTTCCACCATTTTGAATTCGATCCAATAATTCTGTTGCTTCTTCCATAATGGTAAGGTCTGCTGCAAAATCAGTATCAAATACCTTGTCAAAGCCTAAACGGCGAAGAGCAGAAACCATTTTGCCTTGTACATTGGTACCGATAGGAAGGCCGAAGGCTTCACCTAGGGCGGCACGTACAGCAGGCGCTGTTTGAACAATAACATATTTATCAGGATCTGCTAATGCAGCAAATACTTCATCGGTATTATCCTTCTCAGCTAAGGCTCCCGTAGGACATGCTACAATACATTGACCACAGGATACACAGCTGGTATCTGCAAGATCCATATCAAATGCACAGGCAATACTGGTAGCAAATCCACGATTGTTGGCTCCGATTACGCCCACATCCTGAATTTTCTCACAAACTGCAGAACAACGTCTACAAAGAATACATTTGTTATTATCACGAAGCATATGAGCAGCGGAAATATCGATGTCATAATGATTGCGTTCTCCATCATAGAATAGCTCATCATCTACTTTCAAGTCTTTACAAAGTTTTTGGAGTTCACATTCACCACTACGTACACATGACAAACACTTTCTATCATGATCGGATAGAATGAGTTGTAAGGTTCTCTTACGGGATTCAAGAACTTTAGGAGTATTAGTCCATACTTCCATTCCGTCGTTAACTGGATATACGCAGGAAGCAACGAGGCTTCTGGCACCTTTTACTTCAACCACGCATATACGGCAGGCACCGATTTCATTAATTTCCTTTAAGAAGCAAAGAGTTGGTATATCAATATTTGCAAGCTTGGCAGCTTCTAATATTGTGGAACCCTTCGGTGCTTCTACAGGAATACCATTTATTTTAACATTAACTGTTTCCATAAATCTACCTCCATTTACCGCCAAGGCGGCTATCATATAAATAACCGAATACTTTCCTAATTACTTCTTAGAGATAGCGCCGAATTTACATTTTTCCATACAAGCGCCACACTTAATACATTTACTTTGGTCAATAATGTGAGCTTCTTTTACCTTACCTGTAATTGCACCGTTTGGACAAATTCTAGCACAAAGGGTACATCCCTTACATAGATCAGCATCGATCACATAGGAAAGAAGCGCTTTACATACGCCAGCTGGGCATTGTTTATCAACCACGTGAGCAATATATTCATCCTTGAAGTAACGTAATGTGGAAAGGACTGGGTTAGGTGCAGTCTGTCCAAGGCCACAGAGGGCATTTTCCTTAATGTAGTAGCAGAGTTCTTCCATTTTTTCAATGTCTTCTAATGTTCCGTTACCATTGGTGATTTTATCCAACATTTCAGATAATCTCTTTGTACCAATACGGCAAGGGGTACATTTACCACAGGATTCATCTAAGGTAAAGTCGAGGAAGAATTTTGCGATGTCAACCATACAGTTGTCTTCGTCCATTACGATCAGTCCACCGGAACCCATCATAGAACCAATATTTATTAGGTTGTCATAATCAATGGGAACATCAAAATGGGATTCTGGGATACAGCCACCAGATGGTCCTCCAGTTTGGGCAGCTTTAAATTTCTTGCCATTTGGAATTCCGCCACCGATTTCTTCAACAACTTCACGAAGGGTTGTTCCCATAGGTATTTCAACAAGTCCTGTATTATGAATCTTACCTCCAAGGGCAAATACTTTTGTTCCTTTGGATTTTTCAGTACCCATAGAAGTAAACCAATCGACTCCATTTAAAATAATGGGTGGTATATTTGCATAGGTCTCAACATTGTTTAAAAGGGTAGGTTTGCCAAAGAGACCTTTTTGTGCTGGGAATGGAGGACGTGGACGAGGTTCACCACGGTTTCCTTCAATGGAGGTCATTAGAGCTGTTTCTTCACCACATACAAATGCTCCAGCTCCCAATCTTAAATCTATATCAAAATCAAATCCGGAATTAAATATGTTCTTACCTAATAGGCCATATTCTCTTGCCTGTTTTATAGCTATGTTCAAACGTTCTACGGCAATTGGATATTCAGCACGTACATAGATGTACCCCTGATTAGCTCCTATAGCATAACCTGCAATAGCCATGGCCTCTAATACTACATGAGGATCCCCTTCCAATACAGAACGATCCATAAATGCGCCAGGGTCACCTTCATCGGCATTACAGCATACATATTTTTGATCAGCTTCATTTTGTTTGGCTAGTTTCCATTTGAGTCCAGTTGGGAAACCACCGCCACCACGGCCACGAAGTCCACTATCTAGTATGGTTTGGATTACCTGATCTGGTGTGTATTCAGTTAACACTCTACCCAGAGCTTCATATCCATTGGTTGCAATATATTCATCAATGCATTCTGGATTAATAACACCACAATTGCGAAGGGCTATTCTTTTTTGTTTTTTATAAAAATCAGTCTCATTTAAAGATTTAATGCCATCCTCTGAAATGGTTTCTTTATAAACCAGACGGGTAACAATACGTCCCTTTAATAAATGTTCAGAAACAATTTCAGGAATATCTTCAGGTTGAACAAGGGAATAAAAAGTTGCTTCTGGATAAATAATTATAATTGGTCCTAAGGCACAAAGTCCGTGACAACCAGTTTGTACAACTGCAACTTCATCCTTCAAACCATTTTTATTGATTTCCTCTTGCAGTAGCTCGATGATTTTCGTACTTCCGGAGGAAGTACATCCGGTACCACCGCAAACTAATACGTGTGAACGATACATAATGAATCCTCCTTCAGTTAACCGATTGTCTCGGCTATTGTATACTTCGTAACAACTTGACCACGTACCAAATGCTGCTCTACCACTTCTAGGGCTTTTTCCGGAGTCATTTTTATATAAGTGATTTTATCTTTGCCAGGCTCCATAACCTCAACGATAGGCTCATATTGACATAAACCGATACAACCAGTTTGAGTAACAGTAACATCGGTAAGACCTTTTTGCTGAACTGCATCGGATAAAGTAGTAAGAACAGGACGAGCACCACTAGCGATACCACAAGTAGCCATTCCTACTACAACCCGGGTACGGTTACTGCTTTCGTTCCTTAGTCCCAACTGACTTTGCATACTTTCCCGGATTGCTTTCAGTTCTTCAAGAGTTTTCATGCAATTTCCTCCTTGTATTTATTTTTTAACTAACATGAAAAGGATTAACAACTTATCAATACTAAACCTGAATGCCATCATCTACTTCCCTTTGATTTTCTTTTAAATATTCTTTAATATAAGTAGACACTTCAGGAGTATTGAGAGGGATGTTTCCAAGAATATCTCGGAACTCCCTTGTATCAAGTTGAAAGCTTCGATGATCAAACTCATAATAATAGATAAAATCCACAGTAGGATTTAATGTTATCAAAGTATGAATCGTACTATTGATGTCACCTAATGGCATGCGGTCAATATGGGACAGGGAAAAAGTAGCAACTACTTTAGTTCCACATTCCGGGAGAGATTCTATCTTAAAGTTTCCACCGCAACTTATGGCAGCCTGCTTAAAAAAGGGGATGCCAAGTCCAACACCTCTGGTTGTACGGGTGGTGAAGAAAGGATCTTCAACCTTGGATAATTGTTCCTTATCCATACCACAGCCATTATCAGAAATTTTAATCTTGAGTAAATCTGCCTTCCTATGTATAATAATTTTAATCTCAATCAGGTTAGCATTTGCCCGGATTGAATTGTTTGCAACATCTAATACATGTAAAGACAATTCGGTCATCATATTATTCGTATTTCTTTAATATACCGTCAATATCATCTACGGTTAATTTTCCGTAGACATCATCATTAATAGTAAGAACAGGTGCTAGACCACAAGCTCCGATACAACGGCAAGATTCCAAGGAAAACTTTCCGTCAGGAGTACAACCACCATCCGAGATGCCCAATTTCTCTTCCAGTTTGTTGAAAAGATCACCGGCTCCTTTTACATAGCAAGCAGTTCCCAAGCAGACGGATATCTTATATTTACCTTTGGGATTTAAGGAGAATTGTGAGTAAAATGTAACAATTCCGTATACTTTCTCCAAGGGTACTTTGAGTTCGTCAGATATTATGGTCTGTACTTCAATAGGTAGATAACCATATATCTCCTGCGCTTTTTGTAGTATGGGCATAAGAGCACCTTTGTCATCTTTATGGTCTGCTATGACTTGCAAAAGAGCTGTTTCCTGCTCCTTTGTTCCGGCAAAGGGCACTGTATTTTTTTCTAAACCCATTGTCAAACCTCCTTCATAAAAAATTGTGTTACCACAAGTAGTCACATTATAGCATAAGGTTGTTAAAAAATCTACAAAAAAAGTGAACAAGATTTAGCATATAGGCTACAAAAGTTTATTAAAAACGTCCAATTAAAATAGAAGGTATCAATTGATACTCTGTTAATAGTATGAATTTTATAATTACTTTAATTGTGTTTTAATACAATTTGTAATATAATTAAATTATTAAAAAAAATGTGCTAAATATTAGGTATTTACAGAATTATTTTACTGTTTTCTGTGAAGTTTTGATTTATATATAATTAAATAAAGAATCACTCAAAGACTGCTTATAGAAAG
>DUNZ01000076.1 GCA_012839085.1 Clostridiales bacterium | reverse complement strand
TCACTGACAAATGCAGCACCGAGAATTAAGATACCACCAATCATTTGTATCCCTGTCATCCTCTCTCCTAGAAAAAGTCCAGACATAAGGATAGCTGATATAGGGTCAATGTAACTAAAAATAGCGATGGTTTGAGAATTTAGCCTCTGGATTGATGTAAAATACAATAGATAGGCTAAACCTGTATGGAAAATACCAAGGGTAATTAATAGGACCCAGGACTTAATATCCAGATTACCCAAAGCGATTTCTTCTGTAAAAATTACATAAGGAATTAGAATTATGGTGGCAATACTTAATTGAATTAAGGTCGTCTCTAATCCACCCAACCCTTTTAGAAATTTGTTGATTAAAATGGCTCCAGCATATAAAATAGCCGCCAGTAGGCCATAGCCAACACCGGTGAGCTGCTCCCAACCATTTCCTGAATCAATTCCAACAATAAGAAACATTCCTATCACAGCACATATCAAGCAAAATATCTTATATAATTTTAGCCGTTCTTTTAATATGAAAGGTGTAAAAAGGATAACGAAAACTGGAGCAAAATAATAACTTACCGTTGCATTGGCGATGGTAGTAAAATGATAAGCCCGAAACAAAAAAATCCAATTAAATCCGATGGCTGCACCGGAAAGAAACAATAAGACAAAACTCTTTTTTACCTGCTTCCAGGAAATTTTCTGCTTTATTACCATTCCCGAAATCAAAAGATATAAACTACCAATCAACCCTCTTACCGCAGCCACTTGGCCTGAGGAAATTGGAATATTTCTTACAAAAAGACCGATACTACCAAATATTAGCATGGCAGTCACAAACATCAATTTTGATTTCACCCTATGTATCCCCTTTTTATCCTATTTTATTAATTCGTACCATACCAAATCAGGTTACTTCAAACATTTTTTATTAATTCGTACCATACCAAATAAGGTTACTTCAAACATTATAACATAAAAAAGGGCCTTAACAAGTTAGGGATTTCATAAATCCTTCCATGTAAGTACCCTTTTTTCATTCAACATCACTTAATCAACCACAATCTTAAATACCACTGGTTTATCACTGGCAACCTTTGTTGTTTTAAGGATTAAACCATCCTCTCGTCTTTCCCACTGTGGCTTCTCATCAAATCCTAAGACCGTAATATCTCGAATGATGCCATGGAAATATGGCTTTATGGCAGCATTCCGAGCAGCAAGAGATTTTATTATAACTTCTCCATTTTCCGGATAATTTAGAACAGTTGCATAGAGATTGGAACCACGAACCGTAAATCTTATGTCCTCACTGGTATATGTTACTGTATTTCCATCTGTGAATTGTCCTTCTTCCGTTACCGTAGGACCTTCCGCTGACACCCGCCAAACCTTACTTCCATAGATTGCTTCTCCATTAATTTTCATCCACTGTCCAATTTCCTTAAGAATTGCTTTATCTTCTTCTGGAATTGTGCCATCGGCCTTGGGACCAATATTTAAAAGGAGACATCCATTCTTACTAACGATATCCACTAGATCACATAGGATTTCTCTAGCAGTCTTATAATCATTGTTTTCCGTGTAACACCAGGAATTTTTCGCAACGGAAGTATCGGTCTGCCAAAAATACGGTTTTACATCAGCAAATTTCCCCCGCTCTATGTCTAAGACCGCACTACCAAACATGAATGCATCATGCTTATAATTGATTGCTACTTCTTTTCCCCATTCCATAGCTCTATTATAATAGTAAGCAGCAAATTTCTTTAGGTATGGTTTTGCTGCATGATGATGAATCCACCAATCAAAATATACAATACTAGGTTGATAGCGATCAACCAATTCACAGGTGCGCAATAACCAATCATCGAGAAATTCCTTTGACGGACTAGGACAAAAGGAATCATGATGATCTTTCGGTTCGGGCATAGCAGGCCAATAAAAATCTCCTAACTGTAAAGGTTCTTTAATATCACTATCAAATTCTTTCCCATGTCCCATAAAGAACCAATGCTCAATCCGATGAGAAGAGGCAGCCAATTTCATATCTCTTTTTTCAACCGCTTCTTTTAATTCTCCTAAAACATCTCTTTTAGGACCCATTTCATAAGCATTGTAATGGGATAGATTACTTTGATACATTTGAAATCCGTCGTGATGCTCGGCTACCGGCATTACATAACGAGCACCACTCTCCTTAAATATCTGTGCCCATTCCTCTGCATCAAATTTTTCTGCCTTAAACATAGGAATGAAGTCCTTGTAACCAAAGTCCTTATGGTTACCATAGGTTTTTATATGATGTTCATATTCTTTTGAACCTTGGATATACATGTTTCTGGAATACCATTCATTTCCGAATGCTGGAACAGAATAGATTCCCCAATGTATGAAAATGCCAAACTTTGCATTGCGATACCATTCTGCTAATTTGTAATTCGAAAGGGATTCCCAGTTATCCTTAAAGATTCCTTTTTCAATTACTCTGTTGATTTGTTCAAGATATTGATTTCTATCCACGATTAACCTCCGTGTTTGATATTAATATTTTTAAGCAACATGACACATAATGCAGCTACTATTGAGTGTTCCTTTACCTTCATGTTATAATAAATTCATTATAGAACATATGATTATGAAAAGATACATATGAAATTAAGGAGAAAATACAATGAAAATTTTATTTATTCGTCATGGAGATCCTGATTATGCTAAGGATTATCTCACCCCAAAAGGTTTTCGAGAAGCAGAGCTTCTAGCAGATCGCTTAGAAAATCTTGATGTTCGTGATTTTTACTGCTCCACTTTAGGTAGGGCTCGGGCAACAGCCAAAGTAACCCTAGACCGATTAGGTAGAGAAGCCACTATCTATGAATGGCTACAAGAATTTCCTGGCTATGTAATTGATGAGGAAACCGGCCAACGAAGAATCCCATGGGATTTTATGCCCGGTTATTGGACACGGAAACCTCTACTATATGATAAAGATCATTGGTTTGAAGATTCCATCATGCAAACCGGAGACGTGAAAGAAGTTTATCAAAATATCACCAAGAATATGGATCTTTTATTGGAAAAGTACGGATACATAAGAGAAGGTAATTATTATCGTTGTGAAAAAGGAAATACCGATACCATTGTGATCTTCTGCCATTTGGGAGCGCAGTTTGCCATCCTTTCACATCTGTTGGGGATTTCTGCCCCCTTATTGTGGCAAGGGTTTTTCGTAGCTCCAACATCAGTTACTACCCTTGTTACAGAGGAAAGAGTAAAAGGTGAAGCCTATTTTCGTTGTATGGCTTTAGGCGATACCTCCCATCTTTACATAGGAAAGGAACCAATCTCCACCTCAGGTTTCTTCCAAGAAACATACCAAGAAGACTAAGTTTTTCCAGTAATCAAAGGGTAAACAATCCTTAATCCAGATCCCATAGAATATCTGGATTTGGATAACCCCATTAAGAAGTACTTTCAAAAATAATATCAAGAATACCATCAAGTATATTATCAGAGAAACTATAAAGAAATGCTTTAGAACACTATCAAGTATATAATCAGATAAACTTTCAAGAATTAATTTCAGAATACCATCAAGTATATACCCAGGTAAGCTATCAAGAATTACTTTCAGAATATTTACAAGAATACCATCAAGTATATTATCAGATAAACAATCAAGAAATACTTTAGAATACCATCAAAATACCATCAAAATACCATCAAGTAAACAACCAAGATATCGTTTCACCTACATAACTATTAAAAAACAGCTTTCTATGACTTCACTTATAGAAAGCTGTTTTATCTATTCCCTATATTAAATCTTTTATTACAATTGATCTCTTTTTATTTCTGTTTTTTCTCCATCTTCATTTTAACTCCAAATCCTATTAACACCAAGATAAAGACAAGGAATAGTACTATCATAAGAAGATAATCCATTTTTAGACCTTCTGATTTACCTTCTGATTTACCTTCTGAATTCGCTTCAAGATCTTGTTCCTTATTATCTTGATTTTCAACCGCCTGCTTGCTATCCCCACTACTATTTGAAAACCCTTCACTTTGGTTCACATTCTGATTGTTTTCAACTTCATTAAGAAAATCCTCATATTTGGGATAAGGATTGGCACTTCCTATGTTACTGGTAAACACCTGATAATTGGATTTGGCATTATAATAATTCCCCTCTTCCTTGGAATCAATGATATATTCACCATTGGAATCCACCGCCATAAGATGAACCACATTTAGCAAACTGCTATCCGAATACAAAACGGTGCTAGGAATCTGAGCTAGTGCCTTCCCAGAAGTGACTTCTTCAGTAAACATATGAATACCATTAACCTGGAAAACAAGGGAGGCAATATTGGGATCCTTAACTTCGGCTGTAATCAAGGCATATCCATCCTTGGATTTTGTATCAATCTCTTTCACTACAAGATCATCACTAGCTTTGTAATAACCTAGGGAAGAAACAAAGCTATCCAAGGATTCAAATTGCTTATCCAGCCAGTTTATTCTAAGGGATAAAAATTTCTTTAAATTATTTACCGACTCATCAAAACCTACACTATTATATAGACCATAACTGTAGTCCCATCTTTTATCATTGGCTAAAGCTGCTTCTCTAATATGGGAAACATAGCTGTCAATGAAACCCTCCTCCTTAATGAGTTCTTCTATAACAGTGGGGCGAATTTCATGATACTTCTCGTAAGCTTTTACTAAAAAGTATGGATCTCTAATTAGAAAACGATTCCACTGTACTGTTTGATAATATTGCTCTACTGTAAAATCTTTTTCTGTGGTATGCCAAGATTCTGGATACCAAGTATAAATATTGAACATGTTAATATTTCCAAAAGCCCAATCAAAATCCCATACAGGACCAAAATGAAAGAGATCATCTACATCCTTATAAATAAAGACACTGTTTTTCATGCTATCCCAGTTCATGGAAAGCTCGCAAACCAAAAAATTTTGAACTAATGATTCCATATCAAATAAGCTAGCATAGTGTCTTCCATCAAACTCCGAAGCTGAAAAATCGGATATCTCATAACCTGGATTTTCATTTCCACCCAAACGATTCTCTGCCTTATAGTGGATATCATTTTCATGATAGGTAAAGTCTGTGCTATGTAATGCGTATTCAAAACTCTGCAAGTACTTCTTTATATACTCGAAAAGAGACTGGTTACTGAAGGCCATTTCTGGGGTTTTAAAATAATATGGCTGAGAGTAAGCAGTAATGAGTTTTGATGGGATCTTCTCCCAGAAGGAGTAGAAATCTGCTTCCAATAAGACCCCTCCGGTAGCTGAAGGCAGGATAACATAATCAGTAATGGTATAGGACTCTTCACTTCCATCTTTGTCTATATCATATGTAAATAAATAGGGTTCTGTTATCCATTGAAAATTCCAACATAAAGAATCTTCGATATCACTTTCCTTAGTGAATCTTTCTTCTTCGCTTATGAGTCCTTTTGCTATGGCCTCACTAACAATTGCCTCTGCCGCATCCTCTGCAGCCTCTTCCCAATCAAAAATATCTACTCTTGTGGGATGGATTCTAACATTTTCGCTTAGTTGGTAAACACCATAGTATTGGTTATTAAAAATGAGAATCACATTTTCCGATTCCATATAAGTGTCCATTCCGATGGCACCGGAAAAATCATAAAGAATCTTGTTCCTCATGAGAGTATGATCGATATCATTGGCCAATAAGGCCCAACGTTTATTGGCTCCCATCCCAAGTAAATCTTCTTTATTTTCTAATTTTATATTAAAAGGTCTTTTATCCCGCCACTTGGTTGAATTACCACGAAGGCGGATTTCAATATTACAGGATACTAATTGCTCCTTGTTTCTATAGCTTTCATTCCCTTGCATAACCATGGTGGCTGCTCTATATTCCTCATCTACATCGTAATAACCACCCTTGTTGCTGTTTATATATATCACCGGAAGCGAACTAAAATAGATGGATGTCAAAGGATTCTCCATCCCATCCACCCTTACGGTAATTAATTTTTCCTTATCCTTAGCCCTTGGAATATAGGTGTTCTCTTCCGTTGTGAATTCTTCCTTATCACCCCTAGGCCCTGTGATTGTCCAATGAAAGAGAGAATTCTCTGGTGCTCCTTGAACCACTAAAGGGACTCCCTCTTCTACCCATTCATTAGCAAAATACAAGCTATCCTCTGTATTTGCCCTAGCCTTACCAGCTCCAAGGAACAAAGCCCCTAGCAGAAAGATTAGCAGTGTTCCCAAGATTTTAGAATTTTTCTTCTGTTTTTTATTATCGCCCATGTGAAACCCCCGTAAGTTTTTAAGTGATATTTTGAATCCTTTCCTATCTTTTTTACTAACTATTATTTACCATACCATTGGAAATATAAAGATGTCAATAAGATACTCCATAAAGATGAATAGATACTCCATTGATCGATCCCCCTTACTTATTTATATTAAAACTATAAGAGAAAGTAGTCATACAAATTTATATTAAAACTATGTGACGAGGCAGCCATACAAACAGTCATACGAACAGTCATACAAATAGTCATACAATTACACTTCAATACTTCACATTCACTTTACGATCTCATAAAATTGAAAGGAGCTATCTATGAAATATCAAAATTTTAATGTTAGTATTTATTGTCCCGTAGGTAATATAAACTCCATCACAGATTTTGAAGCATTTGATCAGAAGTTCCAGCTAATCGAAAAGAATATTAAGGTGGGTAAGGTATACTTAGAAACCTTTCGAAGTGGAACAACCATAAGCAAAGAACAAATGAAAAAGGTAAAAGCTTATTTTGAAAGTAAAAATATAATTACTTCGGGAGGTATTACCACGGAAGATTCTAATCCTTCAAAAGAAGGGGGGTTCCACCCATTTTGTTATACATCTTCAAAAACAATTGAAAAATTAAAAGAGATTGTGACCTTGACCGCTGAATTGTTTGACGAGTTTATTATAGATGATTTTTACTTTACCAATTGTCGTTGTGACCAATGCATCAAAGAAAAGGGAGACCGCTCTTGGGCTGATTTTCGTATATCTTTGATACAGGAAATTTCTGAAAAAGTTATTATAAAGACAGCAAAAGAAGTGAATCCATCAATCAAAATCATTATTAAATATCCTAACTGGTATGAGCATTATCAAGAAACCGGCTATAATTTAGAAGAACAACCAAAAGTATTTGATTATATCTATACTGGAACCGAGACTCGAAATCCCACCTATGCTCAACAACACCTACCAAAATACTTAAGTTATTTTTTAATGAGATATCTTGAAAATGTAGCCCCGAGCAGAAATCTTGGTGGATGGTTTGATCCCTATGAATGCACCTATAACCTGACATCTTATATCGATCAAGGCTATCTAACCTTATTTTCAAAAGCTAAGGAAGCGATGCTCTTTAGCCTTGGTTCCTTAATATATGATAAAACCTTCTCCAATTTTCCTCCAATCATAGGTCAGGTATTCGAGGATTTGGATCAATATATTTCAGAACTAGGCAATCCTATTGGTGTACCCACCTATCTTCCATATCACAGTTACGGAGAAGATTACTTACATAATTATATCGGAATGTGCGGAATTCCCTTGGAACCCTTTCCCCACTATCCTGAGTCTGCCGACACCATATTTTTAGCTGAGAACGCTGCTTGTGATGAGAATATCGTAAACAAAATGAAGCAAAGCTTAAAAAATGGAGCAGATCTTATAGTTACCTCAGGTTTTATTAAAAAACTTGGAGAAGCTTTTCATGAATTTATCCATGTATCCTATACGGATCAAAAAGCAAACGTAAACCAATATCTCTATTCCACCAATGGTGGCATTACCATGAAGAGTTGCTTAGAAGCTGCCAAAAAAATAATCATACCTCAGATTAGATTTTTTACCAATGATGTCTGGGAATTGGCTGGAGCTTATGGAGAGGACAATAATTTCCCTATTTTATTGAAGTCCTCTTATTCCAAGGGTAGAATCTATGTACTTACCATACCGGATGATATGGGGGATCTCTATCATTATCCTGCAGAAATATTAAACACCATTCGAAGCATCCTTTGTAAGAATATGAAAGTGTTTATAGAAGGCAATTGCAAAATTCCTATCTTTGCCTACGATAATGATACTTTTATTCTTCGTTCTTTCCTGCCCTATGGGGAAGCTATTCGTATTAAAATCAAGTCAGAGAATGCCTCTTTGTATAATATTATGATTGGTAGAACCTATGATGGCTATCCTGATGCTGAGGGAACAAACTTTGACCTTACCATCTCTCCCGGTGTGAATTATATATTAAAGATTAGGGAGAATTAATTCCTAACCTAAGCATAATACGGAACATCGAAATAAATTAATTGAATATTTCTTAATTTACATTGAATGCTTTTATGTAAATTGACTTTTATTATCGTTTCATTTAAAACTCCTCTAAATCATTTTTAAAAGGGATGGTTGAAATGCATTTTACTTTTCAACCATCCCTTTTCCCCAGTTCAATATTAATTATTTAATTTATTAATTATTTAAATTTTGCGAAGAAAATTTAAAATCATAGATATCTTCTAACAAGAACAAATCCATAATTTAACTATAACTCAAAGGGCAAGCTTTTGAAGATTAATTATGAATATTCTCTAATGGACAAGATTATTTACAACAGAGTTGGATTCCAACCATCATCTCCAGAAAGAACATTTAATACGGTATAAGTTTGCGCTTCCTTGCTAGATAATTGTCTTGACCAGGGCACCCGTTTAAAAGAGTTTGCACCGGCACCGACACTGGCATATTCCTCATAGCATACAGTAGCCTCACTTTCTGGCTTATTCCAATTATGCCACCCCTCTTTACAGATATGAGCCCCAAGATCACAGGAAATAAAAGCGGTTTTTGCATAATTTCTCCATGGTCTACCCAAATAAACACTATTGGGTTTACAATCACTGACTAAGCTGCAGCGATGAAAAACAAAGCCCCACGGCTGTCCCTGAGGTGTCGAAGCTGCTGTGACATAGCCATTGATATCCTTGTTTAAATCATTGGAGATAATCTTGCATTGGTCAAAATAAGCAATTCCACCACCAAAGATAAAATCCACATCTCCTTGAATACTACAATCATAAAAATAACTACGATGACAAAGATCCGCTTGGTTCTTTCCAGGACCTTTAAAAGATCCCGGTATAATGGGGGAAGGTGGTAAAGGTGATAAAAACAAGGTGTCCTGCCAAGCTTTCAAAAAACAATGATAAAATGCCACTCGATCCGCATCCACATATACCGCAACCGCCTGCCCTGCTTTACTTCCAGGACCAGCAGTATTTTGAATGGTTAGATTCTTTGCTATGAAATTCTCTGCTCCAATATAGAAACTATAAGATCGAAAGGTTCCCAACTTCTCCCCCTCTTCCGTTTCTTTTAAAGCATAATCATCAAAGGTAAGAATCGTTTTCTCTGGATCCTCCCCTATTAAGGTAATGTTATTTGTTCGAACATGGATTTTCTCATAATAGATACCATTTTTTATATGTATCCTTCCCCCTTCAGGACCAAGTGAATCAATCGCTTCCTGAAGGGACACATAATCTCCATCTCCTGTAATTGATACTGTTATATACTTCAATATCATCCCCACCTACATTT
>DUNZ01000075.1 GCA_012839085.1 Clostridiales bacterium | reverse complement strand
CCAAGATCTCATTAATGATTCTTATTAATGAATTGGCACTGGATTTGGCTATCTTTAACTTTTCCTTTTGCTCTTTTGTCAAATCAGACATCAAAGTTAAATCAATCATTCCCACAATGCCGTTGATTGGTGTCCGTATTTCATGGCTCATTTCTGCTAAAAATTCACTTTTTCCCTGATTGGCTTTCTCAAATAGCTAATATCTGTAGCAATAAGAACGAGTCGATTGCTTTCAATTGTATAAATAATAAACCGACACCATTTTTTATGTACTTCTTCATAATATTCCTCAATTTTTAAGGTTTGCCCTTTCAAAAGCCTATGGAGATTTTCATTGATGTATGCCAAGAACTCATCACTTTTATCTAAGTAGAACTCTTTAATGGATTTTCCAATAAAATTTTCTTGGTTTTGTTCTGCTAATCTTTCATATTCGCAATTTGTCTCTAGAAATATTAAATCAACAACTTCACCATGATCGTTATATATTATTTTAAAATATGCATAACCACTTTCCATATTATTAAAGAGGGAGCGATATTTTGTTTGTCCACGAAAGACTTTTTTCTCTGCATCTTTCTGTTCACTAATATCTGAAAGAACTCCTATCACTCCTGCAACATTTCTCTTAGTATCCAAATGTATTGTGCCTAAGACTCTACAATTCCGATAAACCCCATCATACCTTAGTAGGCGTATCTCATGTAAAACATATCCCCTTCGTAAGATTCCGCCTAAGGTTTCCTCCCTTAATAACTCCACATCCTCTGGATGCAAAATTTTATACCAACCATCCCCAGATAAGCTTTCAAAGGTTTCTCCCGTAAATTGTAATAGCATTTTATTGATGTATTGTAAGCGAAGTTCATTATCAAGAATCCAAACACCACTGGGTATTTCATCAATATAATAACAATTGTGACAACCAGAACGATTACATCGCCTCAAAGCCCTATGCTCCAGATCTAATTGACAGCTTATAAAAATATTTATGCCAATAACGCTTCCCCCTGCTAAGAAAGCAGGAGCAAGCGTAAGATTTTTCTTTTCGTAGGTTTTCCTATCAACAAAATATATCTCACAGGGATTTAAATTTAGAGTTACATGCTGTCTACCTACCATTCGCATATAACTATGAAGTCGATACATAGAACGGTAACCACTGGTGGTGAAAATACTTTTATAACTTTTACCTTTTACCGAAGCTGTGTCTTTATTTACAAGAAGTTCGGCTTCTTTATTCATATGGATGATTCTGTATTTATTATCTAGTGTGATGAGAGCACCTTTGAAGTTACAACAAGATGTGATCGAATGTTTAAACATATCCATTGAATTATGAAATGCCATGTTAAAACCACAGTCAAAGACCCATGAAACTCATGAGAGGAGACTGCCTCCTCCTTTCTCATTGTAGTATATTGGTAAATCTTCTCCACTGATAATATTTAATTTTGCTTTTAAAGAAATAATTTTTCGATTTGATCTAAGGGAACTTCCGTCTGTTCACCAGTTTCCATATTCTTTAATTTTGCCTTATTTTGTAACAGCTCATCCTCACCAATAATTACGGTATTCTTGGCTCCAATTTTATTGGCATACTTCATCTGAGCTTTTACACTGCGGTCTAAGTAGTCCGTTTCTACAATCAGACCAGCCTTTCTTAATCTTTGAACGAATTGATAAGCAGAGGCCTTGGCTTTTTTCCCAAGAATACCAACATACAAATCTACAGCAGGTTCCGCTTCTAATTCTACACCTTCCGCTTCCAGTTCATTGATGATTCTTTCAATTCCAAAACCGAAACCAACCGCTGGAATATTCTGTTTTTCATCAATTTCATGGACTAAATTATCATACCTACCTCCACCGCATAGGGTAAAGCCCTCGGCATTGACAAACTCAAACACTGTCTTGGTGTAGTAATCCAAGCCTCTTACAATGCCTGTATCCACTTCAAAGGGGATGTCCATTTCCGTAAGTAGTTCTTTTAATTCCTCAAAATGATCCCGACATTCATCATCCAGATATTCTATGGTTCTTGGAGCATCCTTGATTAGAATCTTACAAGAATCATTTTTGCAATCCAGAATACGTAAGGGATTTTTTTGCATTCTTTCCTTACAAGTAGGACAAAGCTGATCCTCATGTTGGGTCAAATATTGCAATAGTGCTTCATTATATATCTTCCTACAATTGCCACAACCGATGCTGTTGATGTGAAGCTTTGCACCTTTTAAGCCTAATTCTTTCATAAACTCGGTTAAAAGGGTGATTAATTCCACCTCTGCTAAAGGGGATCCTGAGCCAAAAAACTCAATACCAAATTGATGATGCTGTCTTAATCTACCACTTTGAGGTTTTTCATAACGGAAGGCCTGGGTAAAGTAAAATAGCTTGGTTGGCTGACTCTCTGCATATAAACCATTTTCCAGATAGGCTCTTACCGCTCCAGCAGTTCCTTCTGGTTTTAGGGTAATGCTACGATTTCCTTTGTCATCAAAGGTATACATTTCTTTTTGAACAACATCCGTTGTTTCCCCTACACCTCTTTGGAATAGGATGGTATGTTCAAAGACAGGTGTTATAATCTCCTTAATATGATAGGTCTTACATAACTTTCTAGCAATTCCTTCTATGATGTTGCGTTTATGCATTGCTAAGCCGTACCAATCCTGTGTTCCCTTTGGTCTTTGTGTTATCATCATATTCCTCCTATCCCACTGCGCTCCAAGAAAAGGCGCTTTCTTTCTATCATTTCATCAATTCTTCCAATATAATCTGTAATACTTTTCACATTATCAACCCGTTCAATTCTATGTTCCTCATGGAATACAAACTTCGATAAGGCTCCTGCACCAAAGGCCAAGATGGTTTGTTGTTCCTCCATGATTAGGATATTGTATATACCCTCTTTCCCATATCTGGCATAACCGATATTTTCAAGGTTCTCCGCCATATTCTTTTGCCTATATAGATAATAGGGCAGATAATGATTGTCTTCTGCAAATCTCATGGTCATATCCATCATCTTGGATACCCCCTGAGCCTTAAGGTCTTCATATTGTTCCTTTTCCATGTTCAGCCGAGCTGCTCTTTTTAAGGCTAAGGTATGAACCGTAAGGCTATCCGGATTAAGTTCCTGAATCTGCTTCAAGCTATCCAAAACATCCTCTGGTTTCTCTCCCGGAAGTCCGATGATTATATCCATATTTATGTTATCATGTCCAGTTTCTCTGGCCAGCCAAAAGGCTTCCTTAACCTCTTCCACAGTATGTTTTCTTCCGATTAAATCTAGGGTTTTTTGCTGCATGCTTTGAGGATTAATAGAAATCCGGTCGACACCCCATTTTTTTAAAACCTCTAGCTTTTCCTTAGTAATACTATCCGGTCTTCCGGCCTCTACACAAAATTCCTTAACCTGAGAAAAATCAAAATGCTTCTTTAAAAATCCTAGTAAGCGATCCAACTGCTTGGCAGTCAAGGTGGTAGGGGTTCCCCCTCCTAAATAAACTGTGGTTAATTTCTTATTAGGAAAACAGGTGGATCCAAAGAGGAGTTCTTTTTCCAAAGCCTCCAGATACCTCTCCACTTCCTTCTCAAATTTTGTTATGGAATAGGAAGTAAAGGAACAATAGAGGCATGTACTAGGGCAAAAGGGAATCCCAATATAAATGCTGTAGCCATTTTTATAATCCATGGACTCCAGCAACTCTTTCTCCCTTTTTGCAATCCCTATACTCATGGCCACCTTCTCTTCGGAGCATAGGTATTCCTCTTTCATATGGATGAAAATCTCAGCTTCCTCCATCCCTCGTTCCAGCATTTCATAAACAATTTTTGTTGGTCGTATTCCAGTTAGAATTCCCCAAGGCAGAGTCTTATTAGAAGCTTTAGAAAAAATCTCATAAAGATGCCGTTTCATGGCATTTTTATAGGCTTTCTGGTCCTCTATTTCCTCTAGTTTAAGATCTCTGAAAATGGTAGTCTTTCTATGACAATCATGCTCTATAAAATCAATGACCATTTTAATATTTTCACTGTCTAAGTCAATTCCGATCCGTTCTGGTATACTAGCAAGTAGATTTGTCGCTTCCTCTAGCTTATATTTTTTAACACCCCTTGTAAATGTTTCTTCTGATGTAAGTAATTCTTCTGAAATGGCTTCTTCCCTGGAAACCAAACGAATTTCTTCTTCAGGATAAAAAGCTTTTACCAAGGGATAGACATCATTGTAATATGCTTGATTGGACAGAATAATCTCGATCATATTTACTCCCATCCATTATCCCTAAGATAAAAATTATATACTTTTTCATGGCCGATGGTGGTTGACTCACCATGACCTGGATGCACCTTCACTTCATCCTCCAAGGTCATTAATTTAGTTCGTATGGATTCCACCAGCTGCCTTCCATTTCCCGTAGGAAGATCCGACCTACCAATATCCTCTAAGAACAAGGTATCTCCACTAAACAGTTCTTGATAGTCAGGGAAATAATAACATACGCCTCCCCCCGTATGACCTGGGGTATGGATTACTTTGATTGAAAAACCTGCCAGAGAAAGTTCTTGTCCATCCTTAAGTAATACATCCGGAGTCAAGCTACATTCTGCTCGAATATGGGAGGATGCATTTAGCTTAGGATCCTGGAGAAGAACCATTTCAGCCTCATGGGCATATACTTTTGCTCCTGTGAGATCTGACAACTCACTTACAGCCAGGATATGGTCAAAATGACCGTGAGTGAGAAGAATTCCAAGGCAAGTAAGCTCTTGTTCTTTTAAGAAGTCTGCAATTTTATGGGCATGATCCCCTGGGTCAACAACAATTGCTTCCTTAGTTACGGGATTGCTTATAATATAGCAATTCGTCTCTACCATCCCTAAAACCAAAGTATCTATCTTTAATGTTTTCATAGGATTCTTCCCACCTTTCTATATCAATCACTTTATCAATCATTTTATCAGTCAATTAATCGATATTTAGTCACTAATCCATCGCTTTTCAGTCACTCTATCAACCTTTATCAGTAACTCAACCAGCACTTTATCAGCACTCAATCCATCGCTATTCAGTCACTTAATCCATCTCTTTTCGGTCACTCTATCAACCTTTATCAGTAACTCAATCAGCACTTTATCAGCACTCAATCCATCGCTATTTAGTCACTTAATCCATCTCTTTTCGGTCACTCTATCAATCGCTTTATCAGTAACTCAATCAGCACTTTATCAGCACTTAATCCATCGCTTTATAATCGCTTAAACATTCGACCTGCGAATCCTAACCAGCGGTACGTTCGATATCGATTACACTTTCTACATTACGGATTTTAGCAATAATATCATTTAATTGGCCAACCCCATTAATCTCAAATCCAACGCTAATGGTTGCTGTTCCTTGTTTGCTGGTTCTTACATTCATTGATGTAACATCAATCTTATTTTCTGTAAATACCCTGGAAACATCCACCAACACTCCAGTTCGATTATTGGCATAGATTTTTATTTCCGCTGTGTAAAGACCATTGGGTTCTTTTCCATCGGTCATATTCCATTCGGCATCAATTAATCTAGCCCGATCATCCTCTGGTAGATGCATGATATTAATACAATCTGTCCGGTGAATGGATACTCCTCTACCCCGAGTTACAAAACCGACGATCTCATCTCCCGGCACTGGACTACAGCATTTAGAAAAACGAACTGCTACATCATGAATTCCTTCAACAATAATTCCACTTTTGGATTTCTTACGAGGAAGCCTATGCTCCCTAATTTCGGATATACTATCCAAAACGTTGTTATCGGTGATTTCTTTTTTATTCTTTTTCTTATATTCCTCTAAAAGACGATTCACCACAGGTCCTTCCTTCAGACCTCCGTGACCAACCGCAGCTAATAAAGAGTCCCAATCCCGGAATCCATATTTGCGCATTACCACACTCATAAATTCCGATTTTAATAAATCACTTAAAATTATGCTCTTTGCTTTGCAATAATTACTGAGTAACTCCTTGCCTCGGATGATATTATCCTCTTTTAATACAGATTTAAACCATTGATTAATCTTATTCTTAGCCTGAGTACTCTTTACTATGGAGAGCCAATCACGGCTAGGACCTTTAGAATTCTGTGAAGTGATAATCTCAATTCGGTCACCATTTTGAATTACATAATCAATGGGTTCTAGTTTACCATTCACCCTGGCTCCAACCATTTTATTACCAACAGCACTATGAATGCTATAGGCAAAATCAATGGGGGTTGAACCAGTAGGTAATGTCTTAACATCCCCTGTGGGAGTAAAGCAATAAACACTGTCTGAGAACAAGTCAAAGTCATTCTTTATCAGACTTAAAAATTCTTTATTATCCGACAGATCTCTTTGCCACTCCAACACCTGACGCAACCAAGTAAGCTTCTCTTCTTCTGCCCTTGTAGAGCTACCCTTACCATCCTGACCTTCTTTGTACTTCCAGTGAGCTGCAATACCATATTCTGCGGTACGATGCATCTCATAAGTTCTAATCTGTATTTCAAAAGGCTGTCCCTTAGGTCCAATCAATGTCGTATGAAGAGACTGGTACATATTGGGTTTGGGCATAGCGATATAGTCTTTAAACCGCCCTGGAATCGGTTTATACATCTCATGAATCACACCCAGGGCTGCATAACAATCTTTAATTGTTTCAACAATAATGCGAACAGCAAAAAGATCATAAATCTGTTCTAGGGTCTTGCTCTGGTTCACCATCTTTTTATATATGGAAAAGAAATGTTTGATACGACCATCAATCTTGGCTTCTATTCCAGAGGCATCGATATGAGATCTTACCTCGTTCACCACACTGTCAATATAGGCTTGGCGCTCACTTTTTTTTGTAGCTATTTTTTCAGCCAAGTCCTTATACACTTCCGGTTCCAAATATTTTAAGGATAAATCATCTAGCTCTACCTTAATTTTGGAAATACCCAGCCTTTGAGCAATGGGTGCATAAATGTCCATGGTTTCTCTGGCAGTTTCCTTTTGTTTTACAGGTTCTTTATATTTTAAAGTTCGCATATTGTGAAGTCGATCAGCCAGTTTAATCAAAATTACACGAATATCCTTAGCCATGGCAAGAAACATTTTTCTTAAGTTCTCCGCCTGTAATTCTACTTTATCCATGGAATAATTCAATTTGGTTAATTTGGTAACTCCATCCACCAATAAGGCGATCTCGCTAGAAAACATCTCCGATATTTGATCCAAGGTATAATCGGTATCTTCTACCACATCATGAAGAATTCCCGCTACTATACTTTCCTTATCCAATTCCAGTTCTGCCAAAATAATTGCCACACATAAAGGATGGATAATATAGGGTTCTCCGGATTTACGAAATTGATTTTTGTGGGCGTTGTTGGCCAGCTGATATGCCTTCTCAATCATAGAAATATCCGTGGAAGGGTGATAACTTCGAATGATATCAATTAATCTATTATAAAGATTTTCGGGCGCAGTAAAATCAGCAGGAGCTGGAATTGTCGCCCGCTTCTCAAATGTGCTAATTTCAATGTTCCTTTTATCGTCTTCCATGATATCACCACCTGTCCAGACATTTCATTGTATAATATTTAAGTTTACCTTATCCTAGTCTTGCCTTGCAATATCTTATTTTATATCTTTTTATATCTTTTTTCCTATCATACAGATATTTGTTAAACTTTTTTATATCTTTTCTTTTTATATCTTTTGCTTTACATATCTTCTGTTTTTTATATCTTTTGCTTTATATATTCTGCTTTTTTATATCTTCTGTTTTTTATATCTTTTGCTTTTTATTTTTTCTTTTTTATATATTCTTTTTATATTTTTTCTTTTGTATATCGTATCTTACATAAAGATCTTATTTTCCATCATATTGAATTACTGCTTCTACATCATAGCCATCCAATTTATCTCTACCATTTAGGCCTTTTAGTTCCATCAAGAATATAATCTTAACCACTTCTCCACCGAGCATTTCTACCAGTTTGGTGATAGCTTCAATGGTTCCGCCAGTAGCAATTAAATCATCCACAATTACAACCTTCTGTCCAGGTTTGATCGCATCTTTATGCATCTCGATGGTCGCTTGACCATATTCTAAATCATAATCCATAGAAACCGTTTCACAAGGTAATTTCCCTTTTTTCCTTACGGGAATGAATCCTTTATTTAGGTTGTATGCAATCGGTACACCAAAAATAAATCCTCTGGATTCCGGACCAACGATTACATCAAATTCAACACCATCCAATAATTCTTGCATCTTCTCTATAGCCAGTTTTAATCCAACTTTATTTTGTAATACACTGGTTACATCACGAAACATAATTCCTGGTTCTGGAAAATCTGGTATTGTCCTTACATAGTCTTCTAATCTTTTCATCCTTATTTACCTCTTTCTGACTTAGCGATTGTTTATAATCACCATCATCCATTCGTATTGCATATTATATTCTTTCATATTAATAGGGTTTCATTCCTATTATAAATAATCCTATCTTACAAAAGTCTATTATAACACTATAATCCATAGTAGGCAAAGAAAATTTCCTCTAATTCTCTATTTATCTACAATTTACATTCCTTTATCGATAATTTTGAATCATAATTTGTAAATTTCTAAAACCATTATACTCATTTATTCTTGGATAATATGTAATAGTAAATTCAATATTAGGACGTCGACCGGATTTCATCTTCTTAACCTCTTCTTCACCATACTGTTTCGTCATATATGTAAAGAAACGATCGATATCCCCAAAATAGAGAGCTTCCATTTCTCTTCCATACTGATTGACCAGTCGAAATCGAATCCCATTACCATTCTTCCCAATCAAATAAGCCGATTTGATTTTAACATTCTTTTCTGCAAATAAGGGTCTTTCATTTCCCTTCCCAAAGGGCTCAAGCAATTTTAATTCCTGAACTAACTCCTCAGAAATATAGCCAAAAGGTAGTAAAATATCTATGGTTACTTTTGGGGCCAAATCTTCCTCTGTTAAAGTGGCATTCTCATTTAACTGCTTTCGAAATTCATCCACTCGTTCTCTTTCCAAGGATAGACCCGCTGCCATAGGATGTCCTCCCAGTTTCAATATTAGATTTCTACATTTTGATAATTCTTCTATCATGTTATAGCTTTCTATTGATCTAGCAGAACCTTTGACAGCATTTTCTGAATCCGTAAGGATCACTGTTGGTTTATGATAACAATCTTTTACTCGACCTGCAATAATACCTGCAATACTTTCATGACAATCTTCCAAATATACCACAAGAACCTTATCATTTTTTAAGGAGCTATTTTCTATTAGTTCTATGGTCTTTTCTACATTTTCAGCGGTCATATCCTTCCTCTGATTATTCAAGTCTCGAACTTGGGTAGCCAATAAGAGAGCCTCTTCTTTATTCTCCGCTAGTAATAAATTTAGACCGATTTTAGCTGTGTCTAGTCTTCCAGAGGCATTGAGACAAGGTCCAATAATAAATCCAAGATGATAAGTGGCTAATTCCTTAGGTTCTATTTTACAAACTTCCATCAGTGCCTGTAATCCCAAATTCTTTGTTTCCCTTAGGACTTCCAAGCCGCATTTGACAATAATCCTATTTTCCTCCACAAGATCCATAACATCACATACCGTAGCAATGGCTGCATAGGAAAGGAGTTCTAATTGATATTCTTCTTTTCCTTCAAAAGGAAAATCCTCTATAAGAGCAACCATTAGTTTATAAGCAATAGCAGCCCCACAGAGTCCTTTAAATGGGTAGCCACAATCCCTTTGGTTTGGATTAATGATGGCATCCGCTATGGGAAGTATGGTATCCCCATCCTCTGTTTCATAAAGATTATGATGATCCGTTATAATTACTGTCATCCCATATTCTTTGGCTTTTTCCACCTGCTCCATTGCTACAATTCCATTGTCACAGGTTAAAATGGTATCCACCTGATCCTTATAGGCTTCTTCTACCATATTAATATTAATCCCATAACCGTCCTTGATACGATCTGGAATCTCATAATCTACCTTTGCCCCTACTTGCTTTAATGTTCGATATAGGATATAAGTGGCAACCACACCATCTACATCATAATCACCGATAATTCGAATATGCTTTTGGGATTTTATTTTCTCCCATAGGATATCACAAGACTTTTGTAGATCCTTCATCTTCTTCGGATCTATTAATCCAATGATTTCTGGATGTAAAAATTTTTTAATTTTATTAAGATCGTCAATTCCTTTGTTAACCAGACAGCGTGCCAATACTTCACTAACCCCAAAAGCCTCCATTATTTTCATAAAATCAGCTTTTCTATTTTTAATTACCCATTTTTCCATTGTTATAACACGCTTCCTTTGTCTATTTTTGTTTCTACTTTGGATTTGCAAATCTATACATCATTATTATAGTATAATAATTCTAACTTGTTACTTCTGTCAATGTATATTAAAAACCTTTATTGCAAATCTATAATAATGAAATAATTGATTATTTTGGGAATTATATTGAAACTATTGTGTATAGTATGGTATAATATGTTATGTCGTAATCAAAACCACTTATAAAGACTCTAAAAAGCATTTTACAAGAAATTATAAATAAAAAATTAATATATTATTGAATTACGATTTTTCATGGGAAAGGAAGGATAGAAAGATGAGGGATTTTGTCATAACAACGGATACTACCTGCGATTTACCAGAAGAATATTTAAAAGAGCACAAGGTTCGATTATTACCACTATACTACAGTTTTAATGGTACCGTCTATGGTGATACAAATATACTGGAGCCAAAAGAGTTCTACGATAAGATGAGGAATGGTGCCATGCCAACAACCATGGCAGTAAATCCTGATACAGCCAAAGATGTATTTTCTAATTTACTGGCAGAAGGTTACGATATCTTACATATCGCCTTCTCTTCTGCCCTCAGTGGTAGCTGCTCTTCTGCTGCAACCACAGCAAGAGAACTATGTGAAGAAAACCCAGAGGCTAAAATAATTGTAATCGATTCCCTGTGCGCATCCTTAGGTGAGGGTCTTTTCGTTCATAAAGCAGTCATGCTAAAGGAAAACGGAAAATCCATAGATGAAATAGCCCAGTGGTTAGAAGAAAATAAATTGAATCTTTGCCATGTATTTACGGTTAATGATCTTCATCATCTACATCGAGGAGGTAGGGTCTCCAAGACGACTGCTATTATCGGCACCCTAATCAACGTAAAGCCAGTTCTTCATGTTGATAATGAAGGTCGATTAATTCCATTAACTAATGTTAGAGGAAGAAAGAAATCTCTAGTAACTCTTGTTGATCAAATGGAGAAACGAATCTCTGGTTTTGATGATCAGAATGACATTGTCTTTATCAGTCATGGGGATTGTGAAGATGATGCAAAATATGTAGCCTCTTTGATAAAGGATCGTTTTGGTATAGAAAATATTCTAATCAACTACGTAAGTCCAACCATCGGAGCTCATTCTGGTCCCGGAACCGTAGCCTTGTTCTTTATGGGTAATCCAAGATAATGATAAGTATCATCAGTGGAGGATGTATTCCCCACTGATGATTTTTTCTTCTCTATAAATTATTTTTTAATTTAATTTATTATTCTTTTCATCAACTATGAACGGGCAATAAAGTCATCAATTAATGTTTCATAAGCTTTCAAGCTCGTTCTCCAAAATTGTGGATCTTCCAAATCAATATCTGCCTGTTTTGCAGAATCCTCCACACTCATAACTGTGGTAGCATTTAATAAGGCTCTATATTTTGGAAGGAAATCCTCTCCTTCCATTTTATATTTTTCATATAAGCCTCTGGCAAATAATCCTCCAAATGCATATGGGAAATTATAAAAACTTAAATTTTCACTGTAATAATGGCTTTTTACCACCCACATATAGGGATGTAAATACTTGTGATCCAAGCCGTCACCGTATGCTTCTTTTTGTGCCTCTAGCATAATTTGACTGATCTCATCTGCGAATAAAAATCCTTCTTTACTCTTTTCAAATACAGCACTTTCTATGAGATATCTGGAATAAATGTCGCAAATAATTTGTGTTACATCTTGCAATTGACCTTCAATCAGGGCAATCTTTTCTCTATCATCCGCTTCCTTGATTGCTGCTTCCATAACAATAGCCTCATTGAAGGTAGAAGCTGTCTCCGCAACCGGCATACTATAGTCTCTATTCAAGGGAAGATGATCTTGGATTAACATTCCATGATAAGCATGACCCAGTTCGTGGGCAAGGGTTACCACATCGCTAAAATTTCCTGTGAAATTCATAAGAATCCGGCTCTGTTTAATGGTAGGAATGTTTTCACAAAAAGCTCCTCCTACTTTACCCTTTCTAGGATAAAAATCAATCCAGGCATGATCAAAGGCTTCTTCCACCATGTCTGCCAAATCTTTAGAAAAACTCCGAAAACGCTTCATTAAATAGTCTTTGGCTTCCTCAATCGTAAACTGATTGCTAGTTTCTCCTATAGGGGCAAATAAATCATACCAAGGCAGGCCATCTTTATGACCCAGTAATTTTGCTTTATGTCTTAAATACCGATGAAATGCCGGTAAATATTCTCGTATCGCTTGCAGCAAGGCATCTAAGGTTTCCTTTTTCATATGGGATTGCTGTAGGGTCATATCAAGAGGGGATTCATAACCTCTTAAATCACAGATGGTATTTACCTGCTTTTTAATATTATTTAGGGAAAAGCAAACGGCATCTTTAATCTTTTCCAAGGCTTTAAGCTCTGCTTCATAAGCCTCTTGTCGAACCTTTGAATCCTCACTATATGCTAAGTTTCTGATTTCCGGTAAGGTTACTAGACCACCTTGATATTCTACTTCTAAGCTAGAGGTCAGATAGCTTTGCATGCTATTCCAAGCTGCACCAGCGCTGATATTTAATTTTGCAATTACTTCTTCTGTGTCGTCGCTTAAAAGGTACTTTGCATCCCTTTTTAAGATACTAAAATAATATTCATACACTTTTAGCTTAGGATACTTCTCTAGGTAAGAGCTTAGATCATCAAAATTAGCAAGGTATTTTTGAATGATCGTCATAGGTTTTGAGGCCTCACTGATAAAACGATCCATGATATTTAGCTGATTTACGGTTTCTCCATCCGAAGTATTTACTGTTTGTCTTAAATTCACATAGGTATAAAGCCTAGTTACTAGTTCCTGATATCTCTCCAAATAATCAGTTGCCTCTAATAAATTATCTTCTTCACTCTTGCTTTTTTTTAACTTCTCGCTAAATGCAGAAATCTCATGTGTTAGTTTTTCTAATTCTTTCTTGTCTTCTTTGTATTTTGCATCCTCATAACTATGATATAACTCATCTAATGACCATTCTTTATTCATTTGAAGCCTTCCTTTCTTTCTCTAAGGATAGTAACCATTCCTTTATTTCTAATCCTCCGCCATAACCAACTAATTTTCCATTAGCACCAATGACCCTATGACAAGGAATCATAATCATAATGGGATTTTTGTTATTGGCCATCCCCACTGCTCGACAAGCTTTGGGATTTCCCACGGCTTTCGCAACTTCACCATAGCTTACAGTAGTTCCATAGGGGATACTTTTTAACACTTCCCATACCTTTTTCTGAAAGTCGGTTCCTTCAGGTCTTAATTTCACCGTAAACTGCTCCCTTTTGCCATCAAGGTATTCCAATAATTGTTTTGACGCTTCATGTATCAATGGTGTTTCTCCCAATAGGTAGTCATCCGTAGGAATTTCATCCCTAAGATCCAATTTTGAAATACTATCCCCATCCTGTGCAATCATGACCTTTCCCAACTTCGTTTCATAAATATATGCGTACTTCATTATCATCCCCCACTCCTAGTAAAACTATTAGATTATGGAAAGTTCTTATAATTATTTTTTAATTCTTGTGGATAGTATAGCATGTTTTTCTGCTAAATTAAATCATTTCATTTCACAGATTTATTGAATCATTACTCTGATTTCCTTGCAAATATGGTGTTACTAGAAAAAAAGCCTTCTTTTATAAACCTTATAGAAAGAATTATAAAAGAAGGATTTATAAAAGAAGGCTTTAATGAAGAAGGCATTAATGAAGATGGCATTATTGAAGATGCAAATCTTCCTCCAACCCTAACATAAGATTCATGTTTTGAATTGCAGCACCAGAGGCTCCCTTTCCTAAGTTATCCAACCTGGTTATGATTGCCGCACTCCCCTTCTCTTCATTGCCAAAGACAAAGATTTCAGCACGGTTTGTATTGTTACATCCTGTGATATCAAAACCTCCATCAAAAAGATAACTTTCATCTTTATAGGGCATGACCTTCACAAATTTCTCTTCTGAATAATAGTCAGATAATAAGTCATGGATTGCTTTTGGCTCTAGGGGTTTTGTAAGTAAATCCATATGAATTGGGATTATGGTTGCTAACCCCTGATATACATTACTTAGGACCGGTATAAATACTGGGTTCTTGCTAAGCCCTGTATGTATGGTCATTTCCGGAAGATGCTTATGGTTTAATGACAAGCTATAGGGTCTTGCTGCTTTTGTATATTCATTCTTACCCATATTGGCTTCATATTTTTCTATTAAGCTTTTTCCACCACCACTATATCCAGTAAGACTTTGAAAAGAGACAGGATAATCCCTTGGCATAATCCCTTGATTAACTAGGGGATATAGGGAAAGTATAAAGGCAGTTGAATGGCAGCCTGGGTTACTCACTCTCTTACTGTTTTTGATTGCCTCTTTATGCTCTTTCGATAATTCAGGAATTCCATAAGTCCAGTTTTTATCCGTACGATGGGCGGTACTAGCATCAATGATTTTGGTATTGGGGTTAGTCACCAGTTCCACAGCTTCCCTGGCTGCATCATCTGGTAAACATAAAAATACAATATCCGCTTCATTTAAGCAACGAGCTCTTTCTTTGGGATCCCTCCGTTTTTCATATTCTATCTCAATCAGTTCAATCTCTGAATAAAGACTTAGCCTTTCATGAATTTTAAGACCAGTAGTTCCAGTTAGACCATCAACAAATACTTTCTTCATTTCAAAACCTCCTTGTTTCGTGGATTATATTAGATCTTTACTTTGTTAAATACCTAAAACTTATGAATAGATATGTATTTATCATTAAAATAATGTATAATGTAATAAAATGTAACGAATGAATAGAAATATTAATAAATGAAAAACGCGTGTATATTTATACATTTTGTATTATTAATATACACGCTTCCTTATATTAAGTCAATCCCATTCATAGGAAATTCTTTTATTTTTATTTTCTATGATTATTCCTTAACTTCCATAATCTATTTTATTGATAAAGATAAAGTCCTATGCAAATCTTTCTTCTATCCCAAGGCCACATCCAAGAGCATCATAATGGAAAATCCAAACATAGCGCCAATGGTTCCAACATTGGAATGATGTTTCTCTTGCTGTGCTTCCGGAATAAGTTCTTCTACAACTACATAGATCATGGCTCCCGCTGCAAAAGAAAGGGCATAAGGTAGAATTGGTTTCATTGCAATAACAGCAGCAGCCCCGATTACTCCTGCTATGGGCTCAACAATCCCAGATGACTGACCATATATAAAACTTTTCCACCTGGATAGCCCCTCTCTCCTAAGGGGAACGGATACGGCTGCACCTTCCGGGAAGTTTTGTAAGCCTATGCCGATGGCTAGGGCAATGGCACCACTTACAGAAGCCGCTGGTATATCTGCAGCTATAGCACCGAAGGCAACCCCAACTGCTAATCCTTCTGGAATATTATGCAAGGTAATAGCCAAAACCAAAAGAACACTCCGTTGCCAACTGGTTTTCATACCTTCTGGCTCGTCTTGTACTCCGATATGAAGATGAGGGATTATGATATCCACTAACCATAGAAAAGCTCCACCTGCCAAAAAACCTATTACTGCAGGAACCCATGCAATCTTTCCTGCTTCTTCTGCCATCTCGATTGCTGGAGCTAACAATGACCAGAAACTGGCTGCTATCATTACTCCTGCGGCAAAGCCCAACATACCATCCAAAATTCTTCTATTTATTGTTTTAAAAACAAAAACGGTAGCTGATCCTAGTGCTGTTACAAACCATGTAAACAGGGTAGCTATGAGAGCTTGAACCACAGGATCCAAAGATAAAAACCAATCCATCTGTTACCTCCTATTTTTACAGTAATTTCCCGATTTTCTGGATACCACTACTATTGTTTGGATATCCATTAAAAATAAACGCAGTTTTATACTATAGTATAGTAAGAAATCAAAAAAAGGTTCTATCTTCCATGCAACTTTCACCACAAGGGATACCTAGAAATCACTTTTACTTAATTTCCTTTTATGTTACAATAATTATTACGGACTAAAATATTATTAAATAGAGAGTTGACTTGAATTGAAAAATGATTTTACCAAGGGTAGTGTAGTTAGTAATATTTTAAAAATCGCCTTTCCAATGACACTAGCCCAATTAATTAATGTACTCTACAATATCGTTGACCGAATCTATATAGGAATGCTCCCGGAAAACGCTACTCTATCTATGACAGGTATGGGGATTACCTTGCCTATCATAACTATGATTGCAGCATTTACAAACCTCTTTGGTATGGGAGGGGCTCCCCTTTCTTCCATTGCTCGAGGACACAAGGATAAAGAACAAGCGGAAGAGATTATGGGTAACTCCTTTATCCTCTTAGTATATTCAGGAATTATTTTAACTATTTTAGGCTTAATCTTTAAGAAACCCATGCTCTACTTCTTTGGTGCCAGTCCTGATACCTATGTATATGCCAATGCGTATATTACCATCTATCTGATGGGAAGCATCTTTGTCATGATTGGCTTAGGTATGAACAGCTTTATCAATTCCCAAGGATTTGCTAAAACCGGAATGATATCCGTACTGATTGGGGCAATCATAAATATTATATTAGATCCTATTTTTATCTTTCTATTTGATATGGGGGTAAAAGGGGCTGCTCTAGCAACTGTAATTTCACAATCGGTGTCTGCCCTTTGGGTTTTGCGTTTCTTAACCGGGAAGAGAACCATATTAAAATTAAGAGTGAATAATTTTAAATTAAATAAAATTATAGTAATGAGAATAACTATGTTGGGTCTTTCAGGATTTGTCATGGCAGTAACCAATAGCGCAGTCCAGATTGTCTGTAATGCAAAGTTAAAATATTATGGAGGAGACCTATATATTGGTGTAATGACTGTGATCAATTCCATACGAGAAATTATAAGTATGCCAGTAACTGGCTTGACCAATGGCGCTCAACCTGTTATTGGATTTAATTATGGAGCCGGCTCTTATAAAAGGGTTCGTAAAGCTATAAAATTCATGTCCATAGGTTGTATTTCCTATACGGTTATTGCTTGGGGAATATTACATACCTTTCCCCATTTCTTTATTCAAATATTTAATCGAGATCCTAAGATTATCGACGCTGGCCTTAGTTCCCTCCGTATATATTTCTTTGGTTTTTTTATGATGTCCTTACAATTTGCAGGCCAATGTGTTTTTGTTGCCTTGGGGAAATCAAAACAAGCAGTCTTTTTCTCCTTACTCAGAAAAGCCATTATTGTGATCCCTTTGACCATAATATTACCCCAGTTATATGGACTTGGCTCAACAGGCGTTTTCTTAGCGGAGCCCATATCAAATTTCATCGGTGGATCCGCTTGCTTTTTCACTATGATTGTACTGGTACGACGGGAATTAAAAGTCAAAGAACTCTAAACCATTGCCTGATAAGACATTACGAAGAGCTAATTCCCTAAGATTTTGAAAGGCGCTAAATAACTGTTTTGCCTTATCAGGTTCATGGTATACTTTCCAGAATCCATTGCATAAATACTTCTTCCCCTTATACTTTATAAAATCTTTCACATCCTCTATAGGATATCCTAAAATAAGCCCAATCTCATGGGGAAAGCCATCCCTTGTCTTTCTATAGTTTGCATATCTCATTCTTAAATGTTCCAAACAACAAAAAACCGAATCCAACTCCCCTTCTCCTTCTATCCCTTTCAAGATTGACCTATGATTTATCCCATATCCGTATGATTTCAAGATGTTTTCAACATCCTTTTTTCCAATGATCTCTTTTAGCAAATCGTAGTAATAAATAAGAAGTAGAATTGATCCTTCATCCTTATATACAATAAAATAACGGCAAGAAAATCTCTCCAGCTCCTTACTCAGTATCATAAAAAAAAGTTTCTCATCATTAAAATATATTCTATCAACATTCACTAGATTAGAAGGTTTCCAATGGAACAAGGTAGGCATACAATGATTGGCCAAGATATATTGAATGGTTAGCCTTAAGCTATTCGCATTCTGTTTCATAATAAGACCCCTTTTTTCAAATTTTGTCCTAATTAGGGTTTGCAAATTATGAAAATAAATGCAGAAAAGGACTGTCGCACTAAACCATGGACAGTCCTTTTTCATAAGATTTACTTTATCAATATTCTATTTTACTTAATGCAGTAATTATTCTGTCTTGAACATCTCGATGGAAGCCTTAAGATCCGTAGCATCTTGATCGAGAGCTTTTGAAGCTTGATTTAACTTCATAACTGCCTCTAGCTGTTGTTGTGCTGTAGCATCAACTTCTTGTGATGCAGCGGATGTTTCTTCCGCTATAGCAGATATGCTTTCGATTGCATTCAATACATCATTCTTAGCTGTATTAATATCATTAATACTATCGGCAATTGCGCTCATTTTGTTGGATAAATCATCTACATGAACGTTAATGTTATGGAATAATTGAACTACATCTCTAAGTTTAACTTCTGTTTCCTTAGAAATCGTCTCAGCCTTTTTCACAGTATTCACTGTATTGCTTGTTTTTTCAGTAATTCGGCTAATGATTTTTTCAACCTCAGCTGCTGAGCTAACGGATTTTTCTGAAAGTTTTCTGATCTCATCCGCTACTACAGAGAAACCTCTACCTGTACTACCAGCTCTTGCTGCCTCAATGGTAGCATTTAAGGACAGGAGATTGGTTTGTTCTGCGATACCATTAATAACTGCGATTACCTCTGTAATTGCTTGAGATTCTACATCAAGTTCTTCAATATCTTTAATCGTAGCATTGGTAATTTCAATGTTGGCCTTGGTTGCTTCATCCAACTCATCCACATAACCAATACCATCTTTTACAATGTTCTTGGTATTGGTTGAAATCTTTTCAATTGCAACAGAGTTTTCTTGAACCATGTCAATTTTTTCTGCTAAGCGATCTGTTTGATGCAAGCATTGTTCAGCATCCGATGCTTGTTGGATAATACCCTGTTGGATTTCGCTGATTGCCTGGGAAATATCTTTTGATGCTGCTAATAACATTTCCGAACTCTTGGTTACATTATCTGTAGATTCAATAACATTGTTTCCTACCTTGGATGATTTGGCAATTAATTCCTTCATGTTTGAAATCATGTTATTAATACTGTCAGAAAGAACACGGAATTCATCTTTACGTTTCGTTTTTACAGATACCGTTAAATCTCCTTCCGTAACCTTAGATAAGGTTGCAATAATTCCCCTAATTGCTATACCGATACCGGAAGCAACAATCACAGCTAGAATACCAGAAACCAAGGATGCTATAATAACAGAGATAACTGTTAAGGTTTTAATCGAATTAACTTGGCCTGCAATAGCATTCTGAGGAATCAAGGCAGCAACAACCGCACCAGTATCTTTTGCATTGGAAGGATCCGGATAAATCAGTTCCCCAGTTAATGCATTCTTTTTGATAGGTTCTTCTATCATAACTTTTGAAAATATAAACAAATGATCCTTACCATTGTAAGAAACAGTTTTATAAAAATTCTTACTATCTGAATTAACTGCTTCTTCGAAGAATGGTTGACCGATAAATAAACTCTCTTCTACATCTCCCATTGTAGAGATTTCTCTTCCGTCATAAGAAATAAATGCCACCTTACTATTTTCCGGAAGCTGCATATCAATTAATGCATCAGTAACATAATTCATATCAATGTCAATATGTATAAAACCCATAGGCTTATTGTTTTTACCTAAATACTGCTTGGTTAAGGTAATGGCATATTTTGAAGTATCAATTCCTAACTGCTCATCAATATATTTATGATAGCCCGTCCATAATTGATCCTTGTTATTAAACAACTCTCCTTCTTCAGTAGCCATAATTCCCTCGAAGTGATTGTCCGATGAAAAGGATCCATAGGTAGTAACCGGAAAACCGCTGGAGGTAAATACCGCGATATTCCCGATACGTTTATCCACCACCTGCATATTTTTCACAGCTTTTCTATATTTATCAATCAATTTGTTTTCTGCCCTAGTCTTTTCATCTTCTGTTTTGTATTCTGTATCAGTTCCATGATAATATTCCTTGGCATCGTTATCAATGGATAGTTGTGTAGCTTTTCCTTGTAGATTATCCATAATAACAGCAAAATAACTGGCCGTAGAATCTACTAAATCTATGGTAGATTTTTTATAGGTTTCTACTACCGTATTAGCGGACTTTACATAAGCACTAAGTCCTAAGATTACAATAAATACAATCGGAATAAGAAACACTACAATTAGTTTGACACGGATGCTGCGTCCCATCTTACCAACGAAACCGACCGACCGATTTAATAATCCCTCCTTACCCATTCCTGTTTTTTCCTTCCTATTACCAGTAGAATCTTCATGAGCCGATTTTTCATTTGAATTTTGAAACACATTTTTCTTTAAAACTCTTTTCTTTAAACGTTCTCTCATGTTCCTCTCCTCCATATACCGCCACCATTTTATTTACTAATATATATATTTTAACAATATTGCCGTAATAAAGCAACAATTTGCAACAATATTTTACCTTGTTTTATCTTTTTTTAATTTTAAGAATAAAAACAAGCATGTTTTTACCTTATTAAAGAAACATAGTCCGGTATATGGAAAAAACCTCAGCACCTTGGGGTCATTTTTCAATCTTATGCCCCTGTGCTGAGGATATCCCTGTTATATTTTTATAATGAAGGATTGGTAATAAAATCACTAGTTCTAAACAATAGGAAAGGACAGCTCCAAAAAGCAGGAAGACAATCATAAGGATTTTAGAAAAGAATATGGTTGCTAGCAATACCGTAATAAATACTGGTATCAGATTAAGAGGTTTCAAGAACATGATAAAAATCACTTCTATACAATCAATTTCTTTCCCAATAAAGGTATAAACTCCTGCGATATATAATAAAAACACGACTAAAAAAGTCATAATAACTAGACATAGGTAGGCAAAGATTATCCTCCCACTTTCAAAGGCCACCAACATTCCTAACACATTTAGGAGTAAAATAAAATTTACCCCAACATATTTCATGGTCCTGATGGAACTCTTGAAATAAGAAAAATATTTTTTAATTATACTATCGGTAATGTCTATTTTTTTATGTAGATAATCCCGCCCTATTTGATAAACAGCACAAAGTCCCGGCAAGGTCATAAAGCTTGCCGATAGAAAAATCGTGCTAAAGAGCAGAAGGCTGGTAAAGAAAGCAAGATGAATCGTTGATAATATTTTGTAAAGCAAATTTTCTCTCATCATGATTTTACAGCTCCTGAAAGACCATAGAAAATGTATTTCTGCAGGAATAAATAGGCAATACCGATAGGTACAATCCCCAGTAAGATTGCCGCAGAAACAATTTCAAATGGTGTAGCCATATTTCCAAAAAACTCATATAAGGCAACCGTAAATGTCTGTACATCTTTATTTAAATACAAGTTAGGGATATAAAAATCATTATAATAGGCAATTCCATTTAATATGACTAGGGTGGTACAGGCTGGCTTTAATAAAGGCAATATAATACTGCGATAAATTCGAAAATAGTTGGCTCCATCGATTAGAGCAGATTCGTCTAACTCTTTTGATATGGAAGATAATAAATTTAGCATAATATAAATACCAACAATACCAACTCCAGAATAAAGCAGAATTACACTGGGCATTTTATTAACCAATTTTAATCGATAGACAATCTGGAACACCACTGTTTGAGTAGTAACCACTGGTATAAACATAGTTAATGTAAACAGGCCATAAATAATTTTCTTACCCCTAAATTCAAATCGGTGAAGGACATAGGAAACCATGGTTGTAAAAAGCACCTGTATTGATAAGGATACTCCCAATATGATAGCCGTATTTAGCAATGCTTGAGGCAATCTACCCACACGGATGGCATAGCGAAAATTATATGTATTGAACCAATTGTTTGGCGGAGTAAGGACATCGGTTGTTGAATATTCTGCTCCTGTTTTGAAGGCCATAAATACCAGGGGTATGATCGGTATAATAACAAATAGACAAGCTGCAATTAAGAAGACATAGCGTAATACCCTGTATAATTTACTTTCCCTAAGCAAAGTCCTCCTCCCCTCTCTTATTAACGATACTCTGTAACCCGACTGCAATCACTACGATAATAAATACCATGATCGACAAGGCAGCGGCAAAGCCGACCCTATTATCTGAAAATGCACTCTGCTGGATTTGTATAACAGGAGTTACTGTTCCATTGGAGCCATTCATCATAATATAAGGAATCTCAAATACCTGGATCGACCCTGAGATACTAAGTAAAATATTGATAAATAGTATGTTTCTTATGGACGGTATAGAAATATATCGGATTTCTTTCCATTTTGAACAACCGTCCACTGCAGCTGCTTCATATAGTTCGGCAGGAACCGTTTGAAGACCACCAAAAAACATTATAAAATTCATCCCATAGTATCTCCAAATGCTAATGGAGGCAATCGATGGATTGACTAATTTTAAACTTTGCAGCCATTGTCGCTTTAAACCAGTAAGCCCTATGGCTTCTAAAATTGTATTTAAAGTACCGGAATTATTAAAAAATATAATAAATATGGTTGATACAATTACCCCATTCAAGAGGTATGGTATGATTAAAATGCTTTTAAATAGGTTTAATCCCCGGAATTTACCATTCACAAAGACTGCCAATACAAAGGCAAATATCAATTGAGGGATTGCCACCACCATATACCAAAGACAGTTTTTAAATATCATTATGTACTGTGGATCGGTCAAAAGCCTACGATAATTTCTGAGTCCGACCCACTTTGGTACCCCTGTTCCTCGATAATCTGTAAAACTCAGATAAACATTGCTTATGATTGGAATATAGGAGAATATAAGCAAATGAAGCACAGGTATGACTAGAAAGGTAATAATAAGAATTTTACTACTTTTTGTTTTTTTCATATCTTCTCCTTTTCAAATCATAGGGGGTTGCAAAACGTAACATATATGCCTAAGTAATCACATACAAAACGTAATGCAACCCCCCCTTTTATTACTTTATTTCACTTATTACTCTTTCCATTCAAGGCCAAGTTCTTCTTTATACATTGCATACGCCTTATTCTGTGCCTCTACTTGTTTTTCATAAGCTGACCAATCATTCGGATTCGCCATATCAAGAGCATCAAATAATAAGCCCACATATTTATAATCTGCCCATAAACCAGCTTCCGTTAAAATTTCTTGATTAGCCAGATAGTTTTCATCCTGTGCTGGAGAAAGTAGCACATTACATTTTCCTGCTTCTACCATTTCATCAATGATAGCATACAGCTCTGGAACAATTGGTTCTACACCCTTCTTATTGGCAATAAATCCACTGTCCGCAATAAATTTAGCATCATTGGCGATATATTCAATATATTCTCTTGCTGCTTCTTTATTCTTAGAGAATTTAGATATAGCCCAGTTATCAGCAGGAGCTGCTAGTACATACCTACCTTGGCCAAAATCTGGAGCTGGTGCAAATTTTATTATGGAAGGATCCTTGCCATCTGGTACACGTCCTTGAATTTGAGGTACAACCCATGAACCAAATAACATCATAGCTGCTCTTCCATAAGCCACACTATCCATAGCCACACCAAAATCTGTATAGATTTCAGGCTCAAAGTAGCCTTTTGCCTTCCACTCTGTATACATCTTAATGGTCTTACCAAAAGGTGCATCTTCACTAAATGGATTCTCTGTCTTTAAGCATTCTGCAAATACATTAGCATTCCCTGCCACATAACCTGCAAAATCCTGAACTGTGGCCAAAGGCCAATTTTCTATTCTATGTAAGGATATCGGGGTAACACCCATGGCCTTAATGGCTTCACACATATCATTAAACTCTGCTAAAGTAGCTGGTATCTCATTATATCCTGCTGCTTTTATAACTTCTTCATTATATACAACCGCTTGATTATATGCTCTTCCGGGCATAACACTATAGATATAATCTCCAACGGTAGGCATTGCTAGAGCATATTCACCATACTGCTCTATTCCTTCTTCAACTGTAAAGTATGGTTCCGCATAAGCAGCCCATTCTTCCAGACTCCAGTTTGGCGCTGTATATACATCTACACTGTCATCCTTAACCTGGAACAGAGGTCTTAGCTCATCTTCATTGGTAATAACATTTAGCTCAACAATCATTCCAGTCTCTTCCATAAAGCGATCCGTCAAATGTTTTAAATAAGCATAAGATTCATCTCGGTAAGTATTACCATTCTCATCTTTCTTTTCCTCCCCTAATACTCGGTTCCCCATATGGGTATAAACCCGAAGGGTAGTACCTGAAAAATTCGATTTTCCCTCATCTTTTGCCCTATCATTTCCATTATCTTTGGCATCCTTCTTTGAATCACCGGACTTATCAGAACTAGAATCAGACTCATCGGATAGCTTCTTATCCGCCTCTTTGTCATCCTCGCCCTTGCAAGCTACCAATGAAAATGCAAGAATAACAGCCAAGAAAATAGCTAAGACTTTTTTAATCTTCATCTTAAATATAACCTCCTCATTTAATGATTAGATGCTAAATAGCAACTTAATTTTATTATATAGTAAATCAATTTTTAGTCATCATTAATTATTGCAATTAATATTCATTTTTTGCAAATATTATGCATTATTCATATATTTTTTTAAATTATTCAAGAACTTTGATGAATTATTTCAATTTATTACATTTTTTTTAGCTTTTATAACCCGATTTATAGATTAAATATTCAACTTAATTTTTTATATTTTATGAATTTCTATTGCCAGAAAGAGAAATTTCCTTTATGATTTACTTATATAATATTTTAATTTATTTATAATAGGGTTTAGGGGTGATATCTTGGAGTTCAAACAATCCTTTTTGAAAGCATTGCAAAGCAATACCAAGCTTACCAAAACAATTTCCTTAGATAATTATTTCCCTCACTTTACTACACCCTGGGAAGAGGCCATAGATAATTTACCCTATGTCCAAGCCTTTGGTCATATCCATGCCCTTTTTCCTTACTATTATGAGATATCCCAGCTCTCATCTTTTTGTTGCCTTTATACCGAGAGTGGATCCGGATCTTATATTTTCGACAAGGACTCTCAGATCCTTTCCTCTGGTACCCTCTTGCTCATCGATTGTATGGAACCACACAGAATAGAAATCAAACAATCCCCTTGGATTTATAAAGTTTTCTATATGAATGGACCTCTTCTTCCTTACCTCTATCAAAAAATTGTTGCCCAGCAAGGAAATCTCATTTATATGGAGAAAGATTCTAAAATTCCCATATTTCTTCAGCAGTTATACAAATATTTAAGTTTGGATACCTACTATTATAGACTCAAATCCTCAAAACTCATTCTGGATATATTATTTGAAATCATGCTAGAACAAAACAGAACTGGGAGCCCTTATATTCCAAACTATTTGCGAGAAATCAAAGAAGTTTTTGATCAACATTATCAAGAGGTATTTTCACTGGAAGCTTTGGAAGGAAAGTATCATATAAGCAAATATCGGATATGCCGAGAGTTTACGCAGTTTTTTGGTATTTCACCAATGAGGTATCTGAACAACAAAAGAATTGAGGTAGCAAAGTATGCCTTGACCCATTCAGATAAAAAAATTCATGAAATTGGAAGAATGGTGGGATATGAAAATACCAACCACTTGATTCGCCAGTTCAAAAAGAAAACCGGGCTTACTCCCTTGGTTTATCGGAAGCAGACACCGGTTACGAACGATTAGATTAACTGTTTCTCTTTTTTACACTATCCTTATATACTATCGTTCCTTCAACAATACTAACACCTGATTTGTAGATTTCTTTGTTTATTTTTTTGAGCAATATTTTAATGGATCTACGAGCCATTTCCTTAACATTTACATCATAGGTAGTAATACCAATATCACAAAGACCTGGATATAAATAATTATCAAAACCAACTACAGATATATCATGGGGAACTTTATAATTATGTTCCCTTAAAGTCTTAATTAATATACTAGCCGTCAGGTCACAATTGCATACAAAGGCGGTAGGCATTGGATTAGGCAACTGTATTTTAAATAAATTCACATCCCCAGTTTCCCAATCCCGGTCATCGATGACCCATTCCTTTAAGACCTTTTTTCCATGCTCCATAATGGATTTGCAATATCCAAAATACCGATCTGTAATACTACTTGTATATAGAAGTGTCCCCACATACGCGATATCTTCATGACCCATATCAAAAAGGTGATTGGTCAGCATATAAGTGCCATAGTAACCATCGGAAATTACTGCATCGCAATTACTGGACTCATCAAAGAAGTCAAGGCAAACGATGGGAATATCTACTTCTGCTCTTAATTTATTAATGTATCCACTTTCTGGTCGTCCCAAAAGAATTGCTCCATCGACTTTTCTCTCCTTAAGGAGTTTGGGTAAGACTTTCTCATTTTCATCCTCTGGACTTATTACTTCCAACATAGTAAAACATTCTTTTCGAACAGCTATAGTTGCCAATTCCTGATACATCATCCAATAAAAAGACTCATACTTACCGAAATATTTGTCAGGAACTATGATTCCTATATTGTAACCACCATTTTTCTTGGAATTTTTAACCTGAGATGGTTGTTTATAACCCAACTGTTTCGCTAAAGCCTTAATCTTTTCGCGCATCTCATCGCTAACACCCTTCTGTCCGGACAAAGCCTTCGAGACCGTAACTGTACTTACATTTAGTTTAGCAGCGATATCTGCCATCTTGACTTTCTTCCCCATAAGACCCCCACCCCCATTTTATTTTTTAGTTAATTTTAACTTTAATTTACTTAACTTAATTCTAATAAATGGGGTTAAATTTGTCAACATAAACCATAGAAAATTAGTTAATTAATCAAGATACTGAGCATTTTTGGGTACCGTATTATATGTTTTTTTAAAAGCTCTTGAAAAAGTGGAGTAGTTTTTAAATCCACTTTGATAACAGGCCTGGGTAATAGGCATCCCATTCTGTACAAGATTTTTAGCCAATAACAATCGCTTTTCCGTAATATAATTGCCTATGGTATAGCCAGTCTGTTCTTTAAAAAAATGCATCAGATAATATCGGCTTATAAAGAATTCTTCTGATAGTCGATCTATGGTGATATCCTCGGTTAAATGTTCATTAATAAAATCAATAATTTGAAGTATCTTGGGATTTCCCTTGTTGGAATCTAGATAATTGATATGATTGGATATGGCTGTTCGATTTAGCTGAATCATAAACTCCAGAAATAATATCTTCTGATATAACTCCTTGGCAAAAGCATGATCGGAAAATGAGTGCTCTAACTCTTGACAAACTTGATAAAGCTTACTCTTATCAATGGAATGAATTCTGAGTACATTGGAATGTTCTTCTTTCGCTCTCGTAAAGCAATAACTCAAACAATAATTTTCCGATGAATAGGCATCAAGAAATTGAGGAGATATGTAAAAAATAATTCTTTCATATTCAGAATTATCTAGAATGGTAGGTCGATGAATTTCTCCCGCATTTACTAAAACGATATCATATGGCTTTAATAAATAATTCTTCCCTTCAATGGAGTAATTAATATTTCCCTTAAGTAATATCATGATTTTATTAAAATCATGATAGTGAAAGGAAAATTCTTTCCTTTCTTTATCAAGAATGTGAAATATTTTGAAATCATCCTCTAGGTATCCTAGTTTTTGAAAATCATTCATATGAAATCTCCATTCTATATTTACTCATCTAATCATTTTTCAATTACTCTCAACTATCATTTTCAATTATTCTCAACCATCGTTTCCAATCATTCAAAAAGCCCTTCCCAATCCTTCTACAATTCATTTACAAGCGTTCAACCGTTCAACAAATAACTTCCTATCCTTCTACGATTCATATACATATGTTCAACAAATCACTTCCAATCCCTCTACAAATCACTTCCAATCGTTCTACAATTCACTTTCAATCATTCAGCAAATCATTCCCAATCATTCAATAAATTACTTCCAATCGTTCAAAATGCTGTTCCCGATCGTTCTATATTCATTCCCAATCGTTCGCAAATCATTTGTATATATTTAAAAAGGCAGGCTCCTTAGCACACTTACTTAATGCAAGCTTGGTTATCTCCCCTATTCGACAAAGTTTATAACCCATAGCCACTTATAAATAATTATATAGCATTATATGCAAGTTTCATAGCATTTTAGTTATATTTTTACAATAAAGTGTTTTATATAATAGAATTACAAGATAGAATTTCTATTAAAGGAGGAATCATCATGCAACTGACTGGTGTTTGGCTTCCCATCATAACTCCCTTTAAAAATGGTAAGATAGATTTTGACTCATATAAGAATTTAATTGATCATTATATGAATACAGGAATCAGTGGGATCATTCCCCTAGGTACTACCGGAGAAGTCCCAACCCTTAGTGATTTTGAATTCGAAGAAATGATCGAAATGACCATGGAATATGTAAACGGAAAACTTCCCGTCTATGTAGGTGTGGGAGGAAACAATACTGCAAAAGTACTAAAGAAGATTCAAATCGCTGAATATTATGATATACAAGGAATCCTATCGGTATGTCCTTATTACAATAAACCAAGCCAAGAAGGAATTTATCAACATTTTAAAGCCATAGCAGAAGAGACCGATTTAAATATTATATTATATAATATCCCTTACCGTACTGGTGTGAATATAGAAAACGAAACCATCCACCGATTAGCAGCCATCAAAAATATTATCGGTTTAAAAGATGCTTGTGGGGATATAAAACAAACAATGTCCTTACTAATGGAACCTCCAGAGAATTTTTTCATTCTAACTGGGGAAGATATCTTTTTCTACCTCACTCTAACCATGGGAGGTCATGGAGGAATTCTTGCATCCTCCCATATAAAAACCGAATTGTTTGTTAAGGTATATAAAAAGATCAAAGAAGAAAATGATCATGAGGCTGCCTTTGATCTCTGGAAAGAACTCTACGACTTCATTCCATTATTATTCAAAGAGCCTAATCCTACTCCAATTAAATACTGCTTGTCAGAACAAGGCCTCATCCAATCTCCTGAAGTAAGACTTCCATTAACCCAGATAACAGAATCCTTAAAAAAACAGTTGGATCAAACTGTATTAGAGAAAATGCTGATTTATGTTTGATTATTTAAGTTGAAAACTGATATATGTTTTATTGTTACATTGAAAGCTGTTATATGTTTATTGTTAAGTTAAAAGCTGATTTATGTTTAATTGCTCCGTTGAAATAGGAAGAATCTGATAGAAAATTGAAAAGGGTACGCAGATATGAACCAAGGAACTGCTCCCTACTACGTAGACAAGTGAAATAACAAAAACTTGTCACTTCGGAGGGAGCAGTTCAAACACACTGTGTATGGTTATATCTATGTACCCCTATATATTTATAATAACTGACCCTGCAGTGAAGGTTGATCTTTATTACAAGTTATCCTATATCAATGATGCAATATTTAAATGATGTAATATTTAAATGATGTAATATTATAGATGATTTAATATTACGAATAATGTAATATTACAAATAATGCATCATTATGAATGATGCATTATTTATCTTTGATTGCCTCATTTTATAGATTTTCAACTGCTGCTCTTTCAATAGCAAGTCCCTTGATGTAACGCTTCATAAACTCATTAAAGCCTTCCACATCCTCGGGATCTGGATTCATGGTTTCTCCCATTTTACCAGCAAAAATCTTATTGTTCAAATAATCTTCTAAGCTTTCGTTCTCTCCCTTGTTAATCATAAAGGAAGCAAGTAAAGCAATACCCCATGCTCCACCTTCACCAGCAGTTTCCATTACCGTAACAGGAGCATTAATTGCTGCTGCCATAATGCTTTGGCCAACTCCTTTGGTCTTGAATAATCCACCATGGCCAAGGATTTTGTCTAGTTTAACCCCTTCTTCTTTTAGTAGAATATCTAAGCCAATTTTCAGGGCTCCTAATGCGGTATATAGATTAACTCTCATGAAATTCGCTAAGTTAAACTTGCTATCAGAGGAACGAACAAAGAGTGGACGACCTTCTTCAAAGCCTGTGATATGCTCACCGGAAAGATAACCATAAGACAATAAACCACCACAATCTTTATCTCCCTCTAATGCCTTGTTAAATAAGGTGCCAAATAATTGATTTGCGTCACACTCAAGACCCATAGCTTTTGCAAATTCGTTGAACAGTCCTACCCATGCATTGATATCGGATGAGCAGTTATTGGAATGAGCCATAGCTACCAAGTTACCAGTTGGTGTTGTAACTAGGTCAATTTCAGGATGTACTTTGGACAATTCCTTCTCCAGTACAATCATAGCAAATACGGATGTACCTGCAGACACATTACCTGTACGCTGTGCAATACTGTTGGTTGCTACCATACCAGTACCTGCATCTCCTTCTGGAGGACAAAGTAAAATTCCTGCTTTTAAATCTCCTGAAGGATCCAGTAACTTTGCTCCTTCTTCTGTAAGTTCACCTGCTTTTTCACCTGCTAATAATACCTTAGGTAGAATATCCCCTAAGTTCCATGGAAGGTTTTTAGGAGCAACTAAATCATCGAATTGTTGAATCATACGAGCATTATAATCTTTGGTTGCTAAATCAATGGGGAATACTCCCGATGCTTCACCAACGCCCAAAACTTTTTGACCAGTTAATTTCCAATGAATATATCCTGCTAAAGTAGTCAAGTAATCGATATCGGAAATATGTTCTTCCTCATTTAAAATTGCCTGGTATAAATGGGCAATACTCCATCTTTGAGGAATATGAAACTGAAATAGCTCTGTTAACGCCTTTGATGAGGCCTCTGTAATATTATTTCTCCAAGTACGGAATGGCACTAAAAGCTCGCCATCTTTGTTAAAGGCCATATAGCCATGCATCATAGCACTAAAACCAATGGCACCAACGGTTTCAATGGTTACACCATACTTTTCTTTTGCATCTTCTTTCATCTTTTGATAACTATCTTGCAAACCTGTCCAGATGTCTTCTAAACTATAAGTCCAGATGTTGTTAATATAGCTGTTTTCCCATTCATGGCTACCGGAAGCAATGGGTGAATTATCCTCACCAATTAGTACTGCTTTTATTCGGGTAGAACCAAACTCAATACCAAGGGCTGTCTTTCCATTGATGATGGAATTTTTAATATCAGATGCTACGAATCCCATGTTTGAAATCCTCCATATTTATTCATTTTTTATTACATGTCTAATTAAAATATAAACTAAATCATACCAGTTTTCAAGTGTTTTATCATATGTTGATTATTTACTAGTTAATTACTTTATACGGATATATGCTACTTCATCCTTAGAATTTATGTTATGGATTTGTAGCAAATATTCATCGCTCAATTCAGCCACATGAAAGACAACAACACCATCGTCACTGAATTTAGGAGCCATCGGATTCTTATAGGCATTCTCATAAATAAAAGAGAGTCTTTGTCAAGGGAAGCCTTGTCTTCACCTATATGATCACTTTCCCCTTTTACCAAATATATAGAAACCATTGAATTTGACAAGGTCATGGATTCTTTGTCTATCTCCACATCAAATATGATAGGTGCATCTTCTCCCTTATCATTTCCAATTTGAATGGTATTCTCCTTGATCCATTTATAGTCCATGCTATTCATGGCAACGCTAACTTTCGTATCATAAAATTCCATTACTGTTCCCGGTGAGAAAAGCATTTTCAAAAGACTGTACTGTAGACTTTCTAAAAAATTATTAGAACTTTTTGTTTCTATATTGGTAACTGTCCATTTCCCAATAATATCCTTTCTTCCACTGGATGAACATCCCGATAAAAGGGTAATAATCATTGTTAAAATGAAACCATATAACAAAATCTTTTTCTTCATTCTAATCCTCCTTTTTTAGCAACCTTTGTATGATATACCATAATTCGACATAATTCAATCCAGGCCTTTCTATAACAAGAATGTTATTGATCTAGTAGATACAGTAAACTAAGTTTTAGGAAAGAAAGGATCTTTATAAAAAGGATGTTCCTAATCTAGCTTCTGAGTTAAATAAAAAATTTGGCATCCTACCATTTACTCTGGTAAGATGCCAGCATTTTTTCTTTTTCTATTTTGTGGATTCCTTTAATATTACTTCATATTTCTTAATAATTTTGCTACAATTCATATCTCCATTAATTCGACTAAACAAGGCCCGACAGGCTTCAATACCTAACTCTTTGATGTTAAATTGTAAGGTGGTAATCGATGGTGTCCGATTTTCAAGCATTGTACTATTAAAATATGATGCTAATTTTATATCTTGGGGTACTTTAATACCTTCTTTTTTGAAAACCTTAAGTACATTTGTGCATATTGAATCATCCATACACACAATTACATCCACATCTTGTTTCACTAACTCCATAGCATATTTTTCTATGGTAATACTGTTTTGTGCATTCATATAAACAATTTGCTTATCCACTGATAAACCATGTTCCTTATGAGCATCTTCATAACCCCTATATCGGTTTAAGGTAACAATATGGGTTTCACTACCACCAATTAAGCCAATGCGGCGAAATCCCTTCATTATTAAATATGAGGTCATTTCCTTGCAAGCCTCTCTATGGTCATTGTCAACTTGAATAACCTCTTTATTAATCGATGTTCCGATGGTAGCAAAGGGAACTTTCTTTTCTAATAAGTACTGTTCTTTTTTATCGTCAAAAAGGGTTCTGGTTAAAATTACTCCATCCACCTTATGGTTTTCAACAATACGTTCCAGTTGAGACATATCATCTTCATAACAGATACACATAAATACATCATAATTTTGTGATGATGCATATTCACTAATTCCAATCATACATTCCTGGAAAAACGGTAAATCTACTAGATTATAATCTCTCGGAATGACTGCTGCAATATTGAAGGTTTTTGATTCTGCCAGACTCTTAGCAATAAAGTTTGGGGTATAGTTATGCTCCTTGATATATTGCAATATTCTTTTTCTAGTCGCTTCACTAATTCTACCATTTCCCGATAGGGTTCTGGACACGGTTGACTTTGAAACACCCAGAGCATTTGCAACATCACTTATGGTTAATCGTTTTTGATTATCCACTTTTTTATTATTTTGATCCATTCATATTCCTCTTTCATTGTTCATTCGATTTTCACAAAGATTTATGTATTAAGAATATTCTAACTCAATTTGATTGCCATTTCATCTCATAAAAAAACTTTTTAATCATCCAATTGGCTATCACGAAAGGCTTTCATTGCCTTGGAAATCTTTAATACCTTGGGTGAAATCTCCCTTGATGCTCCCAAGGGATAACCATCGGGTAGCACCGATGCATTTGCTTCCGGCTCCCAATAGAACACTCCAGATCCTCTACCCCCAGGAACACACTTGACCGCATTAATGGTTGCACGAAGGAGATGATATGTATTTGTTTCATCGGAATCATAACCACCCACTTCACAAACCATAACTTCTTTATGATAACTTGAAGCTACATCGTTCAAGTTGTTTTTTAAGGCATCCATATTCTCCTTGTAATCCGTTCCAATCCAATATGGATAATATGAGAAACCAATCACATCTGTTTTACCGCCATGGTGCTTAAGGAAATTATCAAAAAACCAACGAAAGGTAGCATTATTATGTCCATCTGCCAAATGAGTCACCACTTTTGATGCTTCATTGACACTTTTAACAGCATCATAGCCGCTGTTTAGCAACTCAGTCAAATGAGAAAAATTATTATCATTGCTCGCCCCATGGGGCAAAAGTATTCCACTATTAATCTCATTGCCTACCTGAACCCACTCAGGATAGATTCCCAAATCAACCAACTTTGACATTACATCATGGGTGTGATTGTAGACATCCTGCACTAACTCAGAAAATGAATGGGTCAACCAAGCCTCGGGAATGTCTTGATACTCTGGATCAGCAAAATGATCGCTGTAGTGAATATCCACCATAATCCGAAAGCCCATTCCATTGGCTCTTTGAGCCATCTTTAATAAGGAATGTGTGTCTGTATATCCCAAATAACAGGTTACCCCATTATTCTTCTTCCACTGAAAACTAGAAGGAGGATTGACAAAGACCCGTAGCCGAATGGAATCGATCCCAAAATCCCTTAGTATCTGTAATGCATCTTTCGGCTCACCCTCATGATCCAACCAGATTACTCCCTGATCTTCCAGTTGGCTTAACCAACCCACATCGGCACCGTATGCAAAATTACTACCTGTTTTGTTTGGGTTACTCATGTTAATCCTCCTTTAATATTAATAATTATATACGATCATATAATCCGATTTTATTGATTCCATATATTAATTATTTTAATCATCCTGCATTTAATCAAATTCCGTAATTCGATCCAGCATTCTGCGATATCGAAATCGCACCATTTCATTTTTCTCTAAGACATCCTTTTCATCTCCAATATATTGACAACGCAAGCAATAGTATTCGTCCTTCTCCTTATCATAAAACATATCGATATCGATGTCTCTCATGAAACATGAAGGACATCTGTAATTTAATCTGCCTTTTCCAGATTGAGCCATGTTGCAAATACCTCCTTATCTTTCAATGTCGTAGTATATCCCAAAGTAAACATCGGAGAAAAAGCATAACCTTCCTTAATGTATCCAACAACCTCGGCCTTACTACTAGTCATGGAAACTTTCGTTTCAATCTGTGGCACAATTGCCTGTGTAATTGTAGCCCCTTCTAGAAAATGTTCACGACATCGATACTGATAATCTATAAACTTACTTTCTTCATTATTTTTACACTCTAAACGTATTCCGGTCATATCCTCTGGATATTCTGTTGTACCATAACAGGCTACCATATATTCATCTAATTGTACTTCAGCCTTGGAATCTGACATCTCTAGGATGGTTCTTTCAATTTTTATGCTAGAGCTTCCTTCTTCAAAATAAATCTTTGTCTGTAGCTTAATTGTTAAATCACAAAACTCTATCTCTACCGGTTTTAGTGTTAGAATACGCACGGAACCTTCCTGTGAAAAAGTAGCCTTGGTTCTACATAAGCAAAGATCAACCTCTTCACCTTGGTATGTTAACCTTGCACTACGTATGGTGCCTTCACCGGCATAATGAGTAAAATATCCTGCCCGATATTTTTCTTGTATTAAGAACGGATATGATGCATCTGCGATATGCTTTGTACCAATCCCAACTGGTCTTACTAGTTTTGCTACATAGGGGCGAAGATCAACAATCGCTCCCCCCTGATCCATATTCACGCATGCTCGGAAAAAGGGATCACAGTACCAGAACAATTGCTTATCAGAACCATACAGAATATCCTTCCATAGTGCACATTCTGGTTCTGTATAGGTCTTTTTTTGTCGATAATAATCTGCAAATTCCGACATGGTCATATCCGTGAGTTTTCCTTCTTTTTTTAACTGACCATAGTATGCCATACCATCATCATAACTCTTTGCTAAAAGTTCATAGGGTGCTTCCCATCTCCCCATCTTGTTTAACCAACCCGGCCCTACAAACATCATATTATAAGCAAAACCATTATTGAACTTTGCCAGATGCCGGTATTGATCAATAATATTATATAGATAAGGATACTGTCCATCCTTATAAATCATCCCCCGAAGCACATTTTGTGGATGAGTTCCAAAGTTGGATCCATTCCCATCATAGCAAGCGATTAAATCACGGGACAAGTGGGGAATTGCAACAATTCCACTATCCTCTAATTCATTCGCCGCTGGAGCATGAGTATTTTGTTTTGACGGTATCCAAGGGTTCCAAGGACCTCCGTCCAAAAAAGTATACCATGAATTATTGCATGTATGATAAGCCTTAGGACCCTCCTCCCAGCAGGATGCAACAGCACATTTTACCGAAGGATACTTTTCTTTGATATAATTAATCAGGTCTGCATCCATATAGTAGGATCCCGTGGATTGAGGATAGAAACCAAATCTTTGATAAAACTTTTCGAATACATCATTTACTATGGATTTTTTATCTTCCAGAGAAAACAACCAAATACAAAATTCTTTCGTTTTATACTTATCCCTAAATTCTTTGCATGGTAAACCAAGCAAGGATAAGGCAATTTCGTCACCATACACTTCATGGTGCTCTTTGGCTATTGTAACCGCTTCATCATTAAACAAACTGGCATAGGTCATCTGAATCGTTGTTTTTAAACCATATTTGTGTGCAGTATCTTGCTGAAATCGAAAGATATCTAAAGATTCCTTTAGTAAATCTTTTCTTGTTATATCCTCCTGTTTTCCATGACCTGTAACCTTTTCAGCATATTCTGGAACCATCTCAGGCCTATGTATAATATTCAAAACAAATTTATCCATTTTAACTTCTCTCCGTTTTCATTTTTGTAACCTTCTGGTTTAATAACTTTAATAACCCATGGTTCTGAACTTTCTTGTTATATGTTTCTTATTTTATTGTCTACTTTGCAGCTGTATAAGCAGTATATGGTCACCATAAGCAGTGACCATATCCCACTTTTTTAAAACTTGGCAAGTTTATACACCAGACAGAATTTAAGCTTAATTATTATCAACGAAGGCTGCAGCTTGAGCTTTTATTTCCTCATAAATTGTATTGATTCCTGCATTCTCCAATTGTTTTCTCAACTCGCTAATGGCCTTATCAACATCTCCTGCCATTCCATAAATAATTGGATTATAATATTGCGCTAATACGGTGTCCACTGCAGCAATTTCAGAACTTACCTTTGAACTATCAAAGGTAAATCCATCATAGATATGGTCTGGCTTAACATTTTCGTTCCATAAATCAGTCAAAGCAATCGCTTTAAGATCTGGAATCGTAGGGTTTTCATTATATTTGGTACGTTTGATCTCCATATTGGTCCAACCCCAGTTACAGTTACTGTCTACACCATAGTCAGAGGATTTCTCTAATTCTATAAACTGATCATCACCAACTGCTTCCCAATGAACTCCTTCCACACCTAACATGGCAAGGTCAAAGACTTCAGGATTCGTATAGAACTCATTTAATACCATCATGGCACGTTCTTTGTTTTTACTGGTTGCATTAATTGCTATACCATTATTAATATAAGGATTTACTCCTTTCGGTATATGGGAGGCAATATCAACAACAGTACATTTCCATTCGGGATGTTCCTGATTTGCCTGGTTTGCATACATCTGGCAAGTACCAAGGTTCCATACCATGGAAGCTGCTGTTCCCTTTAAGAAACTGTCCTGACGTTCTTCTGTTGTAGCCATGGAGTCTGCAGACCAGAACCCTTTATTGTACATATCATGAACCGCATTTGCATATTCTATAAAACCATCCCAATCTAGGGCAAAGCTAATAGATAAATCATCTGGATCGATTGTATTAAACACAAATAACTCAGCAGGTGTACCACCTACAGTATCTACACCTTTATGTAAATAAAATGGATAGAGAAGGCCACTTCCCTGGGTGCCCAAGGGGGTAATACCTGTTTCATTTTCCGCAACTTTCTCATAGAAATCAATTAATTGATTCCAACTGGTAATGTCACTAAATCCATACTTCTCCATTAAATCGCCCCGAACTGCCAGCACATGAACCGCAAATTCATTCTGATAATTCGGTACCATATATACCTTATTATCCACTAAGGCCTGGCTCCAACCTGCTTCAGGTACAACTTCCCAAATATCAGGGGCATAGGTTTTAATAAAATCCTCGGTAAGTTCATAAAACCCACCCATGGAAGCCGTTTCTTCATAATGCCCCCAGCTAGAAGCAGTAAAAATCAAATCAAAGTCCTCGCCACCTGAAAATAGCAATGAATATCTTGTATCATGATCACTCCAAGAAAGGAAATCAACCTCAACCGTTGCATTAACTTTCTCTTTTAATATTTTATTGATTTCAGAATATACCAAATCAAAATCTTTTGTTCTGTCTCCCAACAAATACATCTTCAATTTTACTTCTTTTGAAATATCTATGCCCTTATATGTAAGTCCCCCTGATGTATCATTATCATCTTTTGTTTTACCGTTATCCGTTTTCTTGTTATCATCCGTTGTTACAGGTTGATTTGTTTCTTTATCCTTGTCATTTGACTTACAACCCGCTAACATAGCAACAAGCAAAGCGATTACCATGACTATGGATAACAATCTCCTTTTCATAATACCCTCCTTTACATTAAATAAAATATTTTCTATTATAAATCCTTAGGGATTTATCACAGTTAAAAACCACCCCATGGGCATCTGCCTTAAGATAACTACTCCTAACCCTTTACTGCCCCAATGGTAATCCCTTGTACAAAATATTTTTGCACAAAGGGATACAAAAAGATAATCGGACCGGTAACCACTACGGTCAAAGCCATCTTTAAGGACTGAGTCGGTAAGGACATCGCTGATGTAACGGAACCACTCACCTGCCCGGATTCAATAATCCGTTTATAGGCCTCTATATTATTTACTTGCTGATATAGAAAGTACTGTAATGGATACATTTTTTCCTTATTAATAAAAAGCATAGCGCTATACCAATCATTCCAATATGCCAAGGCTATAAATAGTCCAACTGTGGCCATGGCAGGCTTAATTAAGGGAATTACCACTTTGCACAAGATACCAAATTCTCCGCACCCATCGATTTTTGCCGCATCAATTAAAGAGTCCGGAATTCCCATAATATAGCTTTTCATAATAAGTAAATTAAAAACACTAAATAATAAGGGTAGCAACATGGCCAAATAGTTATCCTTCAAGCCTAATACTCGATTCATCAGTATAAAATATGGAACCAATCCCCCGTTAAATAACGTTGTAAAGTAAAAAAAGAAAGAAAATTTATTTCGCCATTCGAATTCTTTTCTAGATAGAACATATGCGGTCATAACCTGCATAAACAATCCTATGACAGTACCTACGATGGTTAGCCCTATGGTCACTCCATAGGCTCGTAACACGACAATCGGTTCCTTAAAAACTGTTTCATAAGCTTTTAAACTAAACTCCTTCGGTATAAGGCTAAAACCGTATTTTGTGATTGCATCTTCCGATGTAAAGGAAGCTGATACCACCATAACAAAAGGAATTAAGCAAAATAAAGCTACCATTCCATTGATTGTATAGGCTAGGAAGGAAAGTATTTTTTCATCCTTACCTTTACGGATTTTATTTGATATCTTTCCTACATTTCTTTTCATGGCGCCCTCCCTAGAATAAGGTATAATCTTCGCTATAAACACTTACTAATTTATTTGCAGCCAGTATAGTAATAAAGCAAAGAACTGACTGATATAAACCCACAGCTGCAGACATCCCAAAATCCTTATTGGTAATTAATGCTCGGAATGTCAGGGTATCAATAACATCTGTATAGTTATAAAGCAAACCATTATTACCAACCAAATTATAAAACATATCAAAGTTACCGCGGAAAATTCCACCCACTGCTAACAAAAGCAAGATCATTACGGTAGGTGCCATGAGGGGTATGGTAATCCGAAAGATACGTTGAAATACATTCGCCCCATCAATTTCTGCAGCCTCATAAATGGAAGTGTCAATTCCCATAATGGCTGCAAGGTACATAACCGATCCATATCCGACACCTTTCCAAGCATTAAAAAGTGTTAAAATTAAGGGCCACAAAACCCCTGTGGTATAAAAATTAATCTTTGTTCCACCAAGCTTAGAAATAATTCCATTGACAAAACCATAATCATAGCTTAATAAATTAAATGATATTACGGATACAATAACCCAGGAAATGAAATAGGGAAGAAACATAATAGATTGTGAAATCTTTCGAAAATACTTATTCTTCAATTCCGTTAAAAGGATAGCTACCGTCATCTGGAGAAATGTATTGAACGCGATAAATAACAAGTTATATAAAACGGTATTCCGAGTCACTGTCCAAGCCTGACCCGACTTAAAAAAGAACTCAAAATTCTTAAACCCATTCCATGGACTCTTAAAAATTCCACCAGCGTATGTATATTTTTTAAATGCTAATATAATTCCCACCATAGGTCCATAACTAAATATCAAGGTATATATGACTGCAGGAAGTAACATCAGCAAAAATATCCGATATTTTTTCACCTTATACCAAAATCCATGTTTTTTCATTCTGTTTTCCCCCAACACTCCCAAAGTTTGTATCAAATAAAATTCTTATATTACATTGCTCAACCGGTTGCTCATATTCTATTATACCATTATATGGAATTATTTCAATTGTATAATTTATTATATTTTCAAGTATTTTTTTGTTAAAATCATACAAAGAATTTGCAAAAAAAGCGCAATATTTTGCGCAACAAAAATAATATTTCTTTAATCATCCTGATTATATTTAAAATATTTTCAAATACATTTTTATAAAACGGGATTTTATACTATTTGGATATAATTATTTTGAAACATGTCTAGCAGAAGTAGTGAAACTTTGATAAAATAAATAAGCTTGATTCATTGATTACACAAGGCCGAAAATACCAAACAAGAATCCAAGCATACTATTATAAAATTAAGGTGATAAAGAATGACTGGCGAAAATGAAGTACAAAAGAATCTAATGAAGGATGAAAAAAAGCATTTTTATAAGCTTGTGTTTTCCTTAGTACTACCAATGGCACTACAAAACCTCATCAATGTAGGTGTAAATGCTGCCGATGTAATCATGCTTGGTAAAGTAGGAGAAACTTCTATCTCTGCTGCCTCACTGGCTGGACAGGTACAATTTATAATGACACTTATTTTATTCGGCATTACCTCAGGGGCTGCAGTTTTAACAGCTCAATATTGGGGTAAGAGAGATATTCGGACCATAGAGAAGCTGCTCGCCATAGCCATGCGATTTGCTTTGATCGTATCTATTTTATTTACCATTGTTGTATTATTATTTCCCATTCCAGTTATGCGTATATTTTCTAACGAAATGGATGTCATTGAGCAAGGGGTAGAATATTTAAGAATCATTGCCTTTTCCTATATATTTGTATCCATAACTATTATATATCTAAATATCATGCGTAGTGTGGAACGGGTTATCATTTCAACCTTGGTTTATCTGATTTCTCTTATTGTTAATATTATACTAAACGCTATTTTGATTTTTGGAATGTTTGGTCTGGAGCCCATGGGCCTAAGAGGTGCGGCTCTCGCTACATTGGTTGCTAGAATTGTAGAATTTATTATCGTTTTTTTCTATGCCAAATTTAAAAACCGAGTAGTACGCTTTCATCTAAAGGATTTATTCCTAAAAGATGGATTGTTAATGAAGGATTTCCTTATCTATTCGATACCTGTAATGATGAACGAATTAATTTGGGGTACTGGAACCTCTGTTAATGCAGCTATTATTGGACGTCTAGGTAAATCGGTGGTAGCAGCCAATTCTGTTACCCAAGTGACAAGGCAATTATCCATGATCATCGCCTTTGGTGTAGCCAATGCAACGGCTATCATCATCGGGAAAGCAATCGGAGAAAATAAAGAAGCCCTGGCAAAATTATATGCCAAACGTTTGGTTCGCTTAACCATTATACTAGGAATTCTTTCTTCCTTTGTGATTCTTATTGTAGGGCAGATTGCGAAGCAAAACCTAACCCTAAGTGAGGAAGCAAAATCCCATCTGACTTTCATGATTTTTGTTATGTCCTACTTTGCCCTTGGCCAAGCATATAATACAACCATGGTAGTCGGTGTCTTTCGTGCCGGTGGCGACACCAGATTCGGTTTAATTATTGATGTTGCAACCCTTTGGGGATGTTCCATCTTCTTTGGTGCCCTTGCAGCTTTTGTATGGAAGTTACCAGTTCCAATCGTTTATATGATTTTAATGAGTGATGAAGTTATAAAATTACCATTAACCACGATACGCTACAAAACAATGAAGTGGTTAAAAAACGTTACTAGGTAAATAGTTTTAGGCTGTGTCAATTGTTTATTCGGGTACTAAAATTCCCTTACATTTTGACACAGCCTCTACTTTTATCGTAGATTTATTTTTCTAATCTCGGAAATATTGATTTAATTCTCTTTATTCCCTCAAGTCGATTATAGTAAACTTCTACATTAATTCAGAAATATTGACTTAACTCTCTTTGTTTCTGTATATTTGTTTCTATAATATTGGTTTCTATATATTTGCTTCTGTATATCTGTTTCTGTATATCTGCTTCTGTATATCTGTTTCTGTATATTGGTTTCTGTATATTGGTTTCTGTATATTTGTTTGTATGTTTGTTTCTGTATATTTTCTCTGTATTAAACCGTTGATTCCTAGATTGTATCTAAATCCTCACCCTCAATTTTATAGATTTCATCCAAGGGCAGTCTTTTTTCTACGATTTGTATCATGCGTGAAGTCAAGTCTAATTTAGACACCATACCCGTAAAACGTATATACTCTCCCTTATCATCCAAGCTATCTTTATCTTTTTGAAAATATACTACTGTTATAATTGGATGTTGACCTTTGGATAGTAGTTGTTCCATCTTTCCCAGTTGTAAATCCAAAAACTCTTTCGATTCCTCCGATAATTCGATCCGCGCTACAACGATTTTTTGTTTGGCTGCAATTGCCTCCTCATAACCCTTTAGGGCTGCAAAGGGAGCAAATATCTTTGCTCTGTTTTCTATCGTCATTCTCGGATGTTTGATTCTATCGGAACTTTTCAAGGGATATTCCATATGAATAATATCATCGTATTTATTTGTAACCTTAGCTTCCAAGGAAAGCAACTTTTTTACCATATCTAATCTCTCCTATGCTTTGTGACCACCAATCTGCTTATTTCTTTCCATTGTAGTAGCGCCCTCTTCCAAATTGATCCCTTTTAAGATGGCATTCTTTCCAAACTTCTTTTTTATACGAAGCATGGCTTCTTGCATCTTACGTTCTTTTTCTAGTTCCACGGGATCTGTAAATAAATCGTATTGCTCATACCTTTCTTCCACAAGATTATTGGCACCAAGAGTCACTCGTCTAATCAAGAGCTCCTTGGATACGATTCGATCATAGAGCTCCAAAACCGCTGCCATAATTTTCCTAGTACTACTGCTTGTGGTACCAAGATTTGCAGTTCCATGGGCAGATTTGGGTACTGCCCTTCCATAAGGATCATAAGTAACCGCTCCTTTGTATTTTCCATCATCAAGACTAGTTCTGTCATAGCCGATGGTCAAGGTTAAACTATCCGTCACCAAGCCCTTATCCACAAGTTCAAGAACCAGTAGCTCTGTCATTTCCTTTACAATAATTCTTGCCTTATGAAAATCATAGGGATATTGTAAAACTTGTCCCGAAGAAATGCTATTGGTCATGGGCTTATAGGATTTAATTTCCTTCATGGTACAGGGCTCATATCCCCATGCATGGTCAATTAAAAGTTCCGCATCGATACCAAACATTTTATACAAGAGATCCTCATTATGCAATGAGACTCTAGCAAGATCACCCATGGTATAAATACCGCTATTTTCAAGTCTTTTAGCAATCCCTCTTCCAATTCTCCAAAAGTCCGTAAGGGGTCTGTGATCCCACAATAATCTGCGGTATGTCATCTCATCAAGTTCGGCAATACGCACTCCTCTGGCATCTGCTTCCACATGCTTTGCAACAATATCCATAGCCACTTTTGCTAAGTATAGGTTGCTTCCAATACCTGCAGTTGCTGTGATTCCTGTTTCCTTTAATACATCATGAATTATTTTTACTGCCAGATCCTTTGCAGACAGCTGGTAAAGATCTAAATAATTAGTCACATCCATAAAACACTCATCAATGCTGTATACATGAATATCTTCCGGACTGATATATTTTAGATAAACGGAGTAGATCTCTGCTGATACTTCGATATAACGTGCCATCTGAGGCGGTGCAATAATATATTCTACCTCTTTCCCTGTTTTCTCTTTATATTCCTTCAGCTTTTGTTGAACCTCAAATAGTCGGGCTCTGCCTGGTATGCCGTAAGCCTTCAAAGATGGAGAGACCGCAAGGCAAATGGTTTTTTCTGTTCGACTGGGATCAGCCACCACTAGGTTCGTAGTCAGTGGATTTAACCCTCGATCTATACACTCCACGGAGGCATAAAATGATTTCAAATCAATCGCAATATATACAGGATTCCTGGCTCTTACTTTTGTATTTGACATCTTTACCTCCTCCTTCTATATTTTAATCGTGTTTCTTATAGATATTTTCTTTCATGCATTTCCTATAATTTGAATTTTATACTTTTTATCTGGTAACTTTCCTCTTCTATTAAAAAGTATACTGATTATATTTATACAATGTCAATGCTTTATTGGAGATTGTTGTTCTAATTTCAGTACCGAAATAGGGTTTGTTTAAAGGACATCTTAAAAGCACCCTATCATTTCTGATAAGGTGCCGCTAGCTTACTTCTTTTATATTGATAATCTATTCTGTCTATTCATAACTTCCTATTTCTTACCGGACTAATCCCTGTAGCTTTAACTGTTAGAGCTACTGTTAGAGCTTAAGGTAAATCATTAAACATTTGCATCTGTTGCAAAAGCCTCTGAACCGATTGGTGAAATTGTGACATAAAGGCGCAAGACATTTTCACCGGTATTGATCACCTGCAAACTTTCCTGTCCATCCACCTGCATCAACTGCCCCACCTGCAAGGAGCTTTCTTTTCCATCCGTAACTACCTTAGCATTCCCTTCCATGACCTGGAGTAAAAGCGTTGATTCTAGATGTGTATGACCCGGCAGTATTTCACCTTTTGCAATGTTTAAAACAAAGGCTATTACATTATCACTTTTGTAGATCATCCGTTTGGCGATTTTTCCTTCAGGATCATGATAATAGTCGTTAAAAGTATATTTGTTCATAAAAAAACCCTCCTTTAACTTAAGCTTAAAGATTAATATACCCAAAGAGAGGATATGCTATCATGTTCTATGGCATGGTATTTGCACATCTACCCATGGATAGAAAATCAATTAATTTTCAATAAATTTATAAAGTTCATCTTCTTCTCTTTGTAAGCGTTTTTCAATCGCCTGCAAGATATCTGTCGTATCTTGGTTTAAGCTTGATTGATTCAGTAAAATTTTTGTTTTTGTATTATACTTATCCTTATAAAGAACGAATTTTTCTGCAAGATCTCCCATTTCATTTTGGTAGTCTATTGCTAATTCCTTTACCCCTTCATCTTCACTATCTTGTAAACCAGGATATAAATATTTATCCTCCATAGATAAATGAATTTTTATGATTCCTGCAAGAGTACTTATGTGTCTTGCCATTTCTCCTGCATTCTCTTCAATGTCATCAATCTTTAAAAGTGATTTAATCGTAGTTATTTCTGCTTCCACTCTCTTATGCTGTTCCAAGTAATTGTTTAAATTCATCCTTGTTACCTCACTATCTAACGATAATTGTAATCATATAGTTTATTTAAATTTCTCTGTCAAAGCACCATAATCCTAAAAATAAAATCCCTATCATGAATACCTGGTCAATTATGATTCCAATCACTAGACACTCCCCACAATAACTATAATATCCACTATGAATTTAATGTCCACTATGACTATAATATCCGCTATGACTATAATATCCACTATGACTATACTAACATATTAGCCAAGGGTTTTATGTAGCTCCTGCTACATTAAGCACTTATTTTTCCATACCAAATTGCTATTACAGCGACACTTATACCTCCTAATAATAATGCATATTATGTCAGTTTACAAAGATGCAGCAGTAATTTATTATTAAAGAGCGCAACTTACTATATATGTTATATACCCATATTCTAGTAGGTTGCGTAAATTATTATATTGACAAAAATAGGGTGGAGAAGCATTTCTGGACAAACCAACTTATTAGCACTCAATGCTTCCATTGAGGCAGCAAGAGCCGGTGAAGCAGGAAGAGGTTTTGCTGTTGTAGCCAATGAAATTAGAGTTTTGGCGGATAACACCAGAAATACTGTCAGTCATATTCAACAAAGTAATGATTTTGTTATAAATATGTTAATGAGCTAAGTAACAATGCAAATAATATGTTGGAATTTATAAAAACAACCGTATTGTTAGACTATGATAAACTTTCAAATACTGGTGAACAGTACAATAAAGATGCAACCGTTATTGATGATATCTTATTAAGCTTCGCTAAAGATGCAGCAATTTTTCAAAACACTGTTAATGATGGGAATGGTTTCTGCCATCCACAAATCTTAATATGATTTTCTTTACCTCTCAATAGAGGAAACCCTCTATTGCATGTAGTAAAACAGATATTTCATTATTTAATAATTCCTAAATTCTGCAGTTAGTTTAGGAATCACAAAAACACCCTACCACTTTTACATGATAGGGTGCTTATATATATTTCTTATACGTTCTCCAGT
>DUNZ01000006.1 GCA_012839085.1 Clostridiales bacterium | reverse complement strand
GTAATCGTCTTAGTATTATCCGCATCCATGTCAACGCTTTCTGCTTTAGTATTAACTTCTAGTTCTACCTTGACATTGGATTTTATTAAAGGAAATATTGTTAAAAACATGAGTGATAAAAAGCAGCTGCTCACCATGAGAATATTTATTGTATTCTTCATATTGGTGTCTGTTGTTCTGGCCTTAAATCCTCCAGTATTCATTGCTCAACTTATGGGCATCTCCTGGGGAGCTTTGGCAGGCGCATTCCTTGCCCCATTTTTATATGGACTTTATTGGAAGGGCGTTACTAGGGCAGCAGTTTGGGCTAGCTTTATAGTAGGTGTTGGTATTACGGTAGGAAATTTACAATTTAAGTTCATAGCATCCCCGATTAATGCAGGTGCTCTTGCTATGATAGCCGGTCTTATCGTTGTACCAGTGGTTAGCCTGCTAACACCAAAGCTTTCCAAGGATGAAGTCAATGCAATATTTTCTTGCTATGATGAAACCGTGGTAGTACATAAGAAAAAATCACTTCAGGAATAGATATTGATATTAATAAATGAATTATTAATACTTAGAAATGAAACCCATAGGAAAGGGAGGATAATACTATGATTTGGGCTAAGGAAGAAACACTTTCAAGAAATGAGATAGAAGAAATTCAGCTATCCAGACTGCAGGAAGTGGTAAGGAGGATATATGAAAAGGTACCAGCATATCGTAAAAAAATGGATCAGCAGGGGATAAAACCGGATCATGTGAAAAGTCTTTCGGATTTAAAGAATATGCCCTTCACTACCAAACAGGATTTAAGGGACAATTATCCCTTTGGATTATTTACGGTTTCCAAGAAGGAACTGGTGCGCATCCATGCTTCCTCGGGGACAACAGGAAAACCTACGGTGGTAGGGTATACTAGGAATGATATGAAGATTTGGACGGAATGTGTATCCAGAATCGCTGCTATGGGTGGAACTACCGATGATGATGTAGCTCAGATTTGTTTTGGCTATGGTATGTTTACTGGTGCCCTGGGTCTTCATTATGGCTTAGAGAATATTGGTGCTAGCGTTTGTCCAACTTCATCGGGGAATACGCAAAAGCAGATCATGTATATGAAGGATTTTGGCACAACCCTTTTAGTTGCCACACCTTCTTATGCCTTACATATTGGGGAAGTGGCTAGACAGATGGGATTTGATCCGGCTAAGGATTTGAAGGTGAAGATTGGTTTGTTCGGTGGAGAAGGAATGACCGAAGCAATGCGCCAGGAAATGTATAAACTCTGGGGTCAGGATATGAAAGTGACACAAAACTATGGTATGAGTGAGTTAATAGGGCCAGGAGTATCTGGGGAATGTCTAGAGCTTTGTGGCATGCATATCAATGAGGATCATTTTATTGCAGAAATCATAGATCCTGAAACCGAAGAAGTGTTACCACCAGGTGAGAAGGGAGAACTGGTTATTTCCTGTATTACCAAGGAAGCCCTTCCACTGATTCGCTATCGAACCAGAGATATTACCAGATTGATGTATGAGCCATGCAAATGTGGTAGGACAACTGTGAGGATGGAAAATCTATCTGGGCGGTCCGATGATATGTTGATTATCCGAGGGGTCAATGTATTTCCTAGCCAAATCGAGGAGGTTCTTTTAAAGGTGCCAGAGATAGGTGCTCATTATGAGATCATAGTAGATCGTAAGGATCATCTCGATACCATGGAAATTAAAGTAGAGTTGGCCGATGAATCCTTGCTAGATTCCTATGCAAAGCTTGGGGAATTAGAGCATAGGATCAAATCGAAGATACGAGTAATCCTTGGAATCGATGCAAGTATAAAGCTAGTTGCTCCAAGGAGTTTAAAGCGTTTTGAAGGAAAAGCTAGAAGAGTTACGGATTTAAGGACAAATATGTTGTAGTAGGATAAAAAAATTATAGATAAATCCGTATATAGAGACATAGATATCAAGAAGTTACAGAAACGAAAGGGGTAGACATCAGTGTCAGAAAAAGTAATTATGCTCGGTAATGAAGCTTTTGCCCGAGGGGCTTATGAAGCAGGATGTAAGGTTTCAGCGGCTTATCCGGGAACACCGAGTACAGAAATTAGCGAAAACATAGTAAAATATGATGAAATATATTCAGAATGGTCACCCAATGAAAAAGTGGCCTTAGAGGTTGCTATAGGTGCTTCCATTAGTGGAGTCAGAGCTCTTGCCTCCATGAAGCATGTGGGACTAAATGTGGCTGCGGATCCATTATTTACCGTATCATACTCGGGGGTAAATGGTGGTTTGGTTATCATTGTTGCGGATGATCCTGGACTTTATAGTTCGCAGAATGAGCAGGATACCAGAGCTGTGGCAAGAGCCGCCAAAATTCCAGTGCTGGAGCCATCCGATAGTAGTGAAGCAAAGGAATTTGTAAAATTTGCTTATGAATTAAGTGAAAAATATGATACACCAGTAATTATCAGAACTACCACAAGGCTTTCTCATTCCCAGGGAATGGTAGAACTGAATGATAGGATGGAAATAGAAGATAAAACCTATGTAAGAGATATCGCCAAGTATGTCATGATGCCAGGCAATGCAAAAGGACGCCATCTGGTGGTGGAAAGCAGGGAATTGGCCTTAATGAAGGATGGTTGTGATTTTCCTATCAATCAAGTGGAGTATAAGGATAAGAAAATTGGTGTTATTACTTCTGGAATTCCTTATCAATATGTAAAGGAAGCACTTCCAGAAGCATCGGTACTGAAACTAGGTATGGTAAATCCCTTGCCAAGAAAATTAATTGAAGAGTTTGCTTCCAAGGTAGAGACTCTTTATATCGTTGAGGAATTGGATCCAATCATAGAGGAACAGGTGAAATCCTGGGGAATTCAGGCAGTTGGAAAAGAAATACTAACGGTTCAAGGAGAATATTCAGCCAATCTTTTGCGTAAGGCAATCAAAGGAGAGAACCCCTTTATATCATCTGCAGTTTCGGTAGTCAATCGACCTCCAATCTTATGTCCTGGTTGTCCTCATCGGAGTGTATTTTCCGTATTGAATCGTCTAAAAATCCATGCAGCAGGGGATATCGGATGTTATACCTTAGGAGCGGTAGCGCCCTTAAGTGTAATTGATACTACCATCTGTATGGGTGCTAGTATTTCTACACTCCATGGCATGGAAAAGGCAAAAGGGAAAGATTATATTAAGAATTGGGTTGCTGTAATTGGAGATTCTACATTTATGCATACCGGAATTAATTCCCTAATTAATATGGTTTATAATAAATCAACTGGAACAGTTATGATCTTGGATAACTCCACAACAGGAATGACCGGACATCAAGATCATGCTGCAACTGGTAAGACCTTAAAGGGGGATTCCACCTATTCCATAGATATGGAAGCCTTATGTAGGGCAATCGGGGTGTCTAATGTTTATGTAGTGAATGCATTTGACACAGATAAGCTTGAAACTGTAATAAAAGAAGCAACCCAGATGGATGAGATTGCTGTTATTATTGCCAAGGCTCCTTGTGCTCTCCTAGATAAGGCTCCAGTTACAAAGCAGTATCGTATTTTGGATGAAGTATGTAAAAGATGTGGTATGTGTATGAAACCGGGTTGCCCGGCCATAACAAAGAAGGAAGATGGATCCATCCATATCAATGATACCATGTGCAATGGCTGTGGGTTATGTGAGAGTTTGTGTAAATTTAATGCCATAGAAGAAGTCAAGTTAAAATAAGGGAGGATACCATGGAAACGAAAAATATAATGATAGTAGGTGTCGGTGGCCAGGGTACCCTACTTACTAGCAGAATATTAGGTGGTCTGGCTATTCAAGCAGGATATGATGTTAAGCTATCGGAAGTACACGGAATGGCTCAAAGAGGCGGTAGTGTAGTTACTTTTGTTCGGTATGGGGAAAAAGTATATGAGCCAATTGTTGAGGAAGGCCAAGCAGATGTATTAATTGCTTTTGAAAAGTTAGAAGCATTACGGTATGCACATTTTCTTAAAAAGGATGGTGCAATTGTTATTAATGATCAAAGAATTGATCCCATGCCTGTGGTAATAGGTGCAGCAAAATATCCTGAAAATATCATCGAGGATTTAGGGAAAAAGTACCGAGTATATCAGTTAGATGCTATGGAAGAGGCAAAGAAACTTGGGAACAGTAGAGTGTTTAATGTAATCGTGCTTGGAGTAGCAGCTCAGCATATGGGCTTTAGTAAGGAAGATTGGTTGACTGTCATAGAAAATACAGTGCCCCCTAAGACAATTGAAATTAATAAAAAGGCATTTGAGCTTGGCTACAATCTTCATTCATAGACCATATCCTATAGACATAAAGTTTGATAAGGTTGGTTACAATCTATAAAAAATAAAAGATTGATAAGGAGGATGACTATGATCAAACAGCTCTCTGTATTTGTACAAAATGAAGTGGGAAGTCTGGCAGGTGTCACTAGTATTTTAAAGGAGAATAATATTAATCTAAAAGCCATTGCTTCTTTTGATACACCGGAGTTTGCCATTTTACGAATTGTGGTGGATCAGCCAGATAAGGCGAAAATATTGTTGGCTGAAAATGGTTATGCTGTAAAAATCACAGAAGCAGTAGCGGTAGAACTAGAGGATGTACCCGGGACATTAAATGGTATGTTAACGGTGATAGCAGAAGCAAATTTAGGAATCAATTATATTTATTCCATTGTAATCCGTCATAAAAAAGCACCGTTGATCATAGTGAATACCGATAATTTAGAAAAAACCGTAACCGTTTTAAGAGAAAATGGCTATTTAGTAGCGGATCAGGAGGATCTATAATCATGATATGGAATGAAACCAAGGAATGTATGAGTCGGGATGAAATCCATAATCTTCAAAGTGCTAGGTTGAAAAAACTTGTAAAACGTGTCTATCATAATGTTGAGTTTTATCGTAAAAAAATGCAGGAGTTAAATCTTGAGCCTGGTGATATTAATGGAATAGAGGATCTTCATAAATTACCCTTTACTACGAAGACAGACTTAAGGGATAATTATCCTTTTGGTTTATTTGCTGTTCCCGAATCGCAAATTGTTCGGCTTCATGCCTCCTCAGGTACCACCGGGAAAGCAACCGTGGTCGGTTATACCAGGAAGGACATTGATATCTGGCAAGAGTGTGTGGCAAGAGTTCTTGCCATGGCTGGCATTGGGTCTATGGATAAAATTCAGGTAGCATATGGTTATGGATTATTTACTGGAGGTCTTGGCCTTCATTATGGTGCTGAAAATCTAGGGGCAACGGTAATTCCCATGTCAACGGGAAATACTCAGAAACTGATTACCATGATGGAAGATTTCCAAGCAACCGCAATCGCCTGTACTCCCTCCTATCTTCTACATATAGCGGAAACTTTAGAAGAAAGCGGAAAAATCAATAAGATTAATTTAAAAGCGGCTATTTGTGGAGCAGAACCATGGACAGAAAACATGAGAAAAGAGATAGAGACAAAGCTAAATTTAAAGGCTTTTGATATCTATGGATTGAGCGAGATTATTGGACCTGGTGTTGCAGCTGACTGTGAATATCATAATGGTCTCCATGTATATGAAGATCATTTTCTGCCTGAAATCATAGATCCCAATACCTTGCAACCTTGTAAGGAAGGGGAAGTTGGTGAACTGGTAATCACGACCCTTACCAAAGAAGCAATGCCATTATTCCGTTATCGAACCAAGGATTTAACTAGTATTAGCTATGAGAAGTGCCAGTGTGGAAGAACCATAGCTCGCATTTCCAGATTTAAAGGTCGTTCCGATGATATGTTAATTATTCGTGGTGTCAATGTATTCCCTTCACAGGTAGAAGCAGCCTTATTAGAAATGGGAGAGACCAGACCCCATTATCTTCTTATTGTTGATCGAATCAATAATCTTGATATATTAGAAGTACAGGTGGAGGTAGAAGAACATTTCTTCTCAGATGAGATTAAAGAGTTAGAGAAACTAACGAAAAAGATTAGCCGTGTTTTACAGGATGCATTGGGCTTGTCGGTTAAAGTTACTTTGGTTGAGCCAAAAACCATACAAAGAAGCCAAGGAAAAGCGACACGGGTAATTGATCGGAGAAAATTAATTTAAGAGGCCACTGGATGTATTAAGATGAATGATTGAATTTGAGGAGGGGGATTATGGTAATAAAGCAATTATCCGTTTTTCTTGAAAACAAAGAAGGACGACTCGAAAGTGTTACCCAGGCTTTATGTAAAGAGGATATTAATATTGCTTCTTTTAGCCTGGCAGATACTTCAGAATTTGGCTTGCTTCGAATGATTGTATCAGATCCAGAAAAAGCGAAGAAAATTTTAAAAGATATGGGTTTTTCTGCTAAGTTAACTAATGTTATAGCAGTAAAAATTGCCCAGAAGCCTGGAACGCTTCATGAGGTTCTAAAACTATTATTTGAAGCTGGTTTAAGTGTAGAATATATGTATACCTTAGCTACTAAGGGTAAAAACACTTCCGTAATCATGAAATTATCAGATTTAGACCAGGCATTAAAGGTATTAGATACCGCTGGTTATGAAGTGTGTACTGCCAAAGAAGCTTATGAAATTAATAATTGTGTCGACAAATAATGTTTGACATAGTATCTAAATAATGCTATGATGAACTTGTTATCGGAAAACGATGACTAATATTTATTTTTTTTGGAGGAATTAATACATGAACAAAGGTACAGTAAAATGGTTTAATAACCAAAAGGGATTTGGATTTATCTCTGACGAGCAGGGTAACGATGTATTCGTACATTACTCTGGACTTAACATGGAAGGCTTCAAGTCTTTAGAAGAAGGCCAAGAAGTAGAGTTTGAAGTAATTCAGGGAGCTAAAGGTCCTCAAGCAACTAATGTAACAAGAATATAATCATTTTGGTTTACAGTGTACCTTTTTCTATATATAAATTTGTATAAAAGTTTATAAAGAAATGGCTATATTGTTTTAAACGAAATTGATTAAAGGTTATCCTTTCGGTGAGAGCCGAAAGGATAACCTTTTTTTCGATTCCTTGTAAAAAATGATTTTTCTTTTGATTTCTTAGTCATGGCTTACAGCTATTTTAAACAGTTATTTGTTTAATCTATTTAAGATATGGTATAAGGGTTTGAACAGTATCAGGGTTATGATAAAATTTGCTATCCCATGGGTGATATCAAAGGGGATACCAACTACCCAATAAGCAAAGGCTGCACCAAATCCTCCGATAAAAATGTTGGGAATAGAACATAAAAGGCCATATACAAGTCCATAAATACCGGAAATCATTGCCCAGAACCATGAAGATCGCTCGTTCTTAAATAGGGTGCATATAAAATATAAAATATACCATATATACAGGTAATTGATCCACCATAGTCCTAAGCCATAGATAAAGCCTTCAAGACATATGAAGATGGCTAAAATAAATATGGTTTTTCTTTTAAAAATCAATGTAGATAGGATCACTAGTAATGATACCAGTTCGACATTGGGGAGGAATGCGAAAGCTACCTGTAGGGTAACTAGTATTGCTCCCATCATAGCAATGACTGCCATATCTTTAACTTTCATAAAAAGCTCCCTAGAGTAGACCGAATTAATTAATTTCGGTCAAGGTAAATTCATAATGATCCCCATCTAAGATTGGAGTAGAATCCACGCCGGTTTCCAACATGAGGCCCTCTTTTGTTAAACTCCACCACCAGCCTTCCTCTGCTTTAATTCCATTAACCTCCTCCACCATTAAGAAATCTCCATACATGGTACCCTGAACCAAATTCTTTTCATCCAAAGCCTGGCGTAGGAATTCTGCATTGGTCTTTATCTTAATTTCTGTAGGGTCATGATCTGGAGTTATGACTGTTACAGTAATGTTTTTTTCACCCTCGGTTCCTTTCGGGAAAAAATTATGATAGACAAAGAATAAAGCTAGTAATATTACAATTAGGACACTAGCAGAAGCGATTATTTTTTTGTTACTTAATTTCTTATCCATGGTACTCTCCTTTATTATTTTCTCATAAAAAAATCCTTTTACCACAAATGGAAAAGGACAATACGATACTGATGTGAAAGCATAAATGCAAATTACAGTTTCCTATTGTACCTTGTCCCAATCCTCGTGGAACTATGGTACAGTTTTAAGCAGGTATTCTGACTCCCGGATCATTGCTTAAAACGAAATCTTCCCAGGTAGGATATACCCAGTGATTTTCAAGGAAACCTTGTCGAATTAAGCTCCCCGGCTACAGCGGCGAGACCGTACAGGCTTTTAACCTGTTTCCCTATTATGTCAGATATCCAAAAATCTTAATTCAAATCATCAAATCTAAATTCGAATCATCAAATCTAAATTCGAATCATCCAATCTTAATTCAAATAATTAAGATGAATTTAAAGATTATTCGATATCCAACCACTTAAAACCGTTATTTTTATATGGGACTAGTATAGCATTGACTTATGGTGGTGTCAAGAGTAGACAATTCGGATTCGAGACCAAGAAAAGATTGCTATTTTATTCTGTTATGTTATAATTTATCTGGAAATATGTACACTTGAAATATAATATGATACAAGGAGCATGTAGAATGAAAATAACGCAGAAATCTTTTGGAGTAACTAGTAAGGGAGAAGAGGCTACCCTATTTACAATTCAAAATAGCAGTGGTATGACGGTATCATTTACTAATTATGGTGCCAATATAGTCAGTATCATTGTACCAGATTCTAAGGGTAACTTTACAGATATTTGCCTAGGTTTTGATAATATCCAAGGGTATGAAGAGAATACACTAGGATTGGGATCCCTGATTGGAAGGCATGCCAATCGTATCGGTGGTGCTAAATTTACCATAGATGGAAAAGAATACGAATTAGAGAAAAATGAAGCAGATAACAATTTGCATAGTGGTTTTGTTGGCTACAACAAATTTATGTATGAGACTGAGATTTTTGAAGAAGAAGAGATGATTAGCATAGAATTTTCAAGACTTAGTCCTCATATGGAGCAAGGGTTCCCAGGCAATCTGGATGTTAGCGTGACCTATAGTCTAACGGAAGGTAATGAATTAATGATTGAGTATCATGCGGTTCCAGATCAGGCTACGGTAATTAATCTAACTAATCATTGCTATTTTAATTTGGCGGGACATAATTCAGGAAGCATATTAGATCATAAGGTTTGGCTGAAATCAAATAAGTATACACCGACTAGAGAAGATCTCATTCCAACTGGTGAAATCCTTGATGTAGCAGGAACACCTATGGATTTTAGAATCCTTAAGAGAGTTGGCCAAGACATTGATGCCGATTTTGAGCAGTTAAACATTGCTGGTGGTTACGATCATAATTACGCTCTTGATATTAGTGGAGATCAAGTAGAAAAAGTAGCTGAATTAGTAGAAGAAAAGAGCGGAAGAGTCATGGAAGTGTTTACCGATCGTCCTGGTATTCAATTGTATTCTGGTAATTTTATGACTCCAGTAGCCAATAGTAAGGATGGGGCTGTATACGAAAAGAGATATGGTATTTGCTTTGAAACCCAATTCTTCCCCGACTCAGTAAATAATCCATCCTTCCCTTCTTGCGTTTTTAAAGCAGGAGAGGTATTCGAATCTGTAACAATTTATAAGTTTTCTTGCAGATAATATCCATAATTTTGCAGATGATTTATCTTTTTATGGATAATATTAAAACTAAAATAAAAAGTCTGTCCATTACTTTTGGACAGACTTTTTCGTCTAGATAGTTAAGTTTATGATTTTTCTTAAATAAGAAATCCTACTTCTATTATCTATTATCTTTTATATAAATAAATTACTTCTTTTCAAGAATTTAAATAAAAATTCAAAAATGTGAATAAAAAGAGGAGAAGCCCGGTAGAGGGGGGAGGGTAGCTGCCGGGCTTTATTTTATGAAAAAAATTTACTAATTAGCAAAAAGAATAAAGAAGCATAATCTTTTAAATAAGAATGTTGTTTAACTTTGTTTCTAATAATGATTATAATGTAGATTTGTGTTGTTCATATGGATTTATTGTGAACAAATTGTTAATAATCTAACGATACTTTCTTTAAAATATAAATTTAATAACTATTATTTTCCAAGGCAATCATGACAGTAATTGCAGAGTTTTATTTCGTGTCCCTTGTGAATAATAGTGTTATAGGATAATAATTTTTGAAGAAAAGTTTATGGTATAATAAGATTATTTCATCAAAAAAATGATAAAATACCTTAAAACACGTTCTTAAAATACTACATTATAGAATTAAGTAACATAAAAACCCGGTACTTTTTGAGGAGCAGGTGGTATTATGGCTAATGTATTTAAAAAATTAATAAGTAAAGAGATGGGAGAATTGAATTACCATCGTTACTCTTCCTTTATTAAAAAAAGCATGGTTTATAAGAAGAATGATAATCAAATACTTTTTAATGATATGTATGAAAAGTTAAAATATAGGGATATAAAAGCAATCACAAAAATGTATGATCGTTTAAACGAAACAATGCTATTGGCATTTAAAATTAGTAAAAATTATTATTTTGCCTTTCTCTTTTTTTTAGCAGCATCAATATATTTAGTAGCAAGTTCTGTCCCCCCTCAATTCACCTTAATAGGTTTACTTTTAATGAGTTTATCCTTCATCTATAAAACCTATGAATTTATAGTCAATAAATTCTGCTATATCGATGCTCAGATCGTATTGATCTATAAAGCAGTCCTAGACCGAATTATTTTGGGGGATAAGCGATTAGATAAATAAATGAGTGTTAGTAGAGCCTTTCATACGATATTTTAAGGAATTAATGAACAAAATGTATGAAAGGTTTTTTTGACTCTGTAAAAATTCAAGACGTTAAATTCTAGGAATAAAATAGTTAACAAAGGGAAAAGTAATAATGAACAAGCTATAAATAAAGATGTAATATTATGTAAAATTGCGCAACTTAAATAAAAAGCAAGGGGGTAATATTGACATAATTAACAATATGGAAGTATAATGAATTTGATTTTGTTATGATTTACCAGCGACTTTGTTAATAATATTAATATACAATAGGTTTTTATTGCAATTTTTTGTCTACAATGCCCTTTTTTAAAATGAAGCTTGAAGCAAAAAGTGGATTGATACAGAGTAATTGTGTAAAACAAACAAAGAATTAATTGTTATACTTGACAAAATATACAATTAGGATATATAATGTTTTTGGAAGAAAGGTATTGGAAAAATAAAGTTACAAAAAAAGAGAGGAGATAAAAGAAGAGATATAGTCAAATTGCATTTATGAGCAATTTTAATTGCAATCGAACTGTATTGATTCTTTTATATATGTTTAGTATTTCTAAACAAAAATTTTAAGTTAAAGGGAGGAATTTACAATGAAAAAGAAGTTATTAAGCATGTTGCTCTGTATCGTAATGCTTGCATCCTTATTTGCAGCTTGCGGTAAAAAAGACGACGCTGATAACAAAGAACCTGGTACTCAACAGGGGAATGATGAAGGAACCGATGAAGGTAATGATGACGCTGGCGACGAAGAGGGCGAAGCAACTGCCATTACTACAGTTGGTCCTGACAGTGGTACAAAGATGGAGATGTGGACTTTCGTAGAATTACACAGTCAGTTTTATGCTGAAATGTTAAACCTATGGAATGAGCAAAATCCTGACAAGCAAATTCAGATTACATTTACAACATATCCATATGGTGATATGCATAACAAATTATTAATGTCTAACCAGGCAGGTACTGGTGCACCAGATCTATGTGATATTGAAATTTCACAGTTCCCGAACTTTATGCAAGGTGAAGTTCAATTCCGTGAACTTAATGAATTCGTTGATAAGTACAGAGATGATATCGTTCCTGCACGTCTTGAAATCTACAGCAAAGACGGAAAAGAATATGGTGCTCCTACACACGTTGGTGCAACCGTTATGTTCTACAACACAGAAATCTTAGAAAAATACGGTGTTGACTATACAACCATCAAAACTTGGGATGATTATACAGAAGCTGCAAAAAAAGTTGCAGAAGGCAGCAATGGCGAAGTTTACATGACTTCAGTTGATACTGGTGGTACTGACTGGTTATGGGTTGCTATGGCTGAGTATGGTGAAGACTATACAACAGACGAAGGTGCTCCTAACATTGAACTTCAATCCATTAAGAATATGCTAAATATGCAAAAAGGCTGGTTAGATGAAGGTCTAGCAATTGTTTCCCCAGGTGGACATGTTGACCTTGAAGAAGGTTTTGCTAACCTTGGTGATGGCAAAATTGCATCCTTCCCTAAGGCAATGTGGTTTATGTCCAGATTCTTAAATTACTTACCTGAAATGGCTGGTAAGTGGGCAATTGCTCCATGTCCTGTATTTGAAGAAGGTCAACCTCGTTCTGTAGGTATTGGCGGTACAGGTACTGTTGTATCCTTACAGTCTAAAAATGCTGATTTAGCAGCTGAATTTATTACTTTTGCTAAATTATCCTATGAAGGTAACGTTAAGATTTGGGAAGTTTTAGGATTTGATACATGTAATACAGAAATCTGGTCTGATCCTGAAATCACCAGTGATACCTCTAACCAATACATTGCTTACTTTGTAAACAATCCATTTGATGCTTTGAATGAAATCAAAGATGAAATTGGTGTGATTAAAGTTGGTAAGATCAACCCTGCTATCAGCGAACAATTTAACTTAACTATTTTAAACAATGTGTTTGAAAATGGTGCTGATATTGATGAAGAACTCAAGATGGCTCAAGAGCAACTTGAATTAGAAGATTATTAAAATGATGGCCGTAGCCGGCTAGTAAGTTAATAGAAGGAATTGCCTAAAAGTAACGCTTTTGGGCAGTTCCTATTCTATAAAGAAAGGAAAGTAGGGTGTAATGAAGAGTCTAAAAAAGGTATTATATTCCCAGAAAGCAGCACCGTATGTATTTGTTCTTCCTTTTTTGCTGAGTTTCATGTTTTTTTGGATTTACCCATTATTTAGTACTGTTAAAATGAGTTTTCAGTCCATTCTTCCAGGTCAAGTAGAATGGATCGGTTTAGAAAATTATCAGAAACTATTAAAAGATAGAGTTTTTCATTTGGCTATTAAAAATAGCTTTACTTATATGTTTTGGACTTTAGTTCTTTTAATCCCATTCCCTATGATTTATGCTTGTATCATGGATGGGAAGTTAGTAAAAGCGAAGGGATTATTTAAGGCTTTACTATATTTACCGGCTCTGACTTCCGTAGTTGTGGCTGGTACCATGTTTCGCTTGATGTTTGCAGAGATGGAAACGTCACAGATGAACCAGATCGTTCAATGGTTAGGCTTTGGACCGATTAAGTGGTTAAAAGGAAAATATACCGGTATGTTCGCCTTGCTACTGGTAGCATGTTGGAGATGGACCGGAGTAAATATGTTATATTACTTATCAGGATTAAAGAATATTGATAATTCGTTGTATGAATCGGCTGAGATTGATGGGGCTAGTGGATTTAAAAAATTCCTTTATATTCAGCTTCCACTATTAAAGCCAACAACCATCTATGTATTGACAATCAGTATTTATGCTGGACTTGCAATGTTCCTTGAAAGTTTTATGTTATGGAATGGTAATGCATCACCAAATAATATTGGTTTGACAATTGTTGGTTACTTATATCGCCGAGGCATAGAGAAAAATCAACTGGGATATGCATCCGCTGTTGGTTTAGTACTATTAGCAATTGCATTATTTATTAATATAATCCAGTTGATATGGAATGGAACATTCAAAAAGGAGGAAAGATAAATGGGTAAACAAGAAAACTCCTTTGAAATAGAAAAAAAAGTGGGCATGGCGCTGAAAACAAGAATATTATCTGTAATTGCTACTTCGTTTTTTGCTGCCCTTGGTATTATCGTGGTATTTCCGTTCTTCGTAATGGTAATTGCCTCTTTCCGACCAGGTAAGGATATCATTCGTTATGGTCTGGCATTACAAATTGATTTTGATGTTATGTCTTTTAAAAACTATAAATATCTTTTTACTGGAAACCATGCATATTTTACTTGGTTTAAAAACAGTTTAGTACTAACTTTATTATCCGTAGTATTGACTCTAATCGTTTGTTATTTTGTAGCTTATGGTCTGTCAATGTATAAATTTAAATTAAGGAACTTTCTGTTTTTCCTAGTTATTGCTACCATGATGGTTCCATTTGAGATATTGATGCTTCCATTGTTCCAAGAAATGATTGATTTAAAATTAATCGATACTACAGCAGGTGTTATTTTACCGGGATTGGTTAGTGCATCCACCGTATTCTTCTTCCGACAATATATGATGGGACTACCCCATGAATTGTTGGATGCTGGACGTATTGATGGATCAACCGAATACGGTATTTGTATCAAAATCATGTTACCAATAACAAAACCTGCCTTTGCAGCCATGGCAATTCTATCTAGTATGGGTGCTTGGAACAGTATGTTATGGCCATTATTAGTGTATCGTAGTGCAAGTAAATTTACATTACCAATTGGTCTAAACACCTTGTTAACTCCTTATGGTAACAACTACGACCTCTTGATTGCTGGTTCCTGTTTTGCTGTATTACCGATCTTTGCGATATTCTTGGCATTCCAGAGCTATTTCATCGATGGTATGACAGCTGGAGCAGTAAAAGGCTAAGACTATTATAGGGTTGTTATAAAAAAGAAGTTATAAAATATATAATTAAGTAATTAGATAAGAATTAGTCAGTGATAAATTTATATAAAATAAGATGAATTGGTAATCTCCAGTTCATCTTATTTTTTAAGAAAATGTTTTAAGATTTCGCATAGCTTCACCGGGCCGGGTACCAGTATTTCACAAGTTTAATATGGCTAGGTGAATTTTTTTAAAATCTATGAAATTAATTCCTTGAAACAGACCTTTATTCATAGGATTGATATTATGATATCCTTATCTTGGATAATCGAAGATGAAATGTTTATAGAAATATGGTAGAATAAGATTACATAAAATACAGAAAAAAGGAAGGTGTCTCAGTGAATCATACTAATATGAAAATGCGTAAACGCAAACACAATCTGGTTAAGATTTTAATGTTTCTAATGGTTATCAGTATGATGCTTCTTGCTTCTGCCTGTAGTAAAAAAGCTGACAAGGAAAGTGAAAGTGTTAATCTTGAGCAATCGGATGATACAAGCCCTGCAGTAACCAAGGAAGCTGAAGTAGAGAATACAGATGATGACCAAGAGAAAGAGGAAGAGATCGAAGTAGAAGATACCTTGATTGATTCCGCTTTTAATAGGGTTACCGTACATGATCCTTCTATAATAAAAGCAAATGGTACATATTATGTATTTGGTTCCCATGTAGTTGCGGCTCAATCAGAGGATTTAGTATCTTGGAAATATGTAAAGAACAGTAATCTTGGCTATAGTATAGCCAATGAAGTATACCCGAATCCCGAGGGAATGTTTGCAGAACCTCTGGTTTATTCCGAAGGTAAGGGGAAGAGTGGACTCTGGGCTCCTGATGTTATTTATAATGAAACTATGGGGAAATATTGTTTGTATATGAGTATCGCTGGTGGCCCCGTAGTTAAGTCTGCCATTGCCCTTGCTGTTGCAGATGATATTGAAGGACCCTATACCTATGTTGACACCATCCTTTATACCGGTTTTACCCCTCAGAATGTAGATCAAACGGATGTGCTTGCGGTGTTAGGAGAAACTAGTCTACCCTCAAGGTATAACTATGATGGTTCATCCAATGCGAATTGGCCCAATGGTATCGATGCAACTGTTTTTTATGATTATGAAGGAAACCTATGGATGGTTTATGGTTCCATGTCCGGTGGAATCTATATCTTAGAATTGGATGAAGAGACTGGTAAAATTGATCGAAATGTAAAATATCCGGTTGATAAGAATTCAGATCCATATTTGGGTAAGAGAATTGCCGGAGGTTTAAAACAAACCGGAGAAGGCCCTTATATTATGTATGATAAAGAAGCTGGTTACTATTATCTATTTAGTACCTATGGTTATTTGACAGCTGGCTCTGGTTACCATATGCGTCTCTTCCGTTCGGAGAATCCCGATGGTCCTTATGTGGATGCGGCAGGAAATAGTGCCATTATCTCTTCAGGAACCAATGCTGGGATTGGAATTAAATTATTTGGTGATTATAAATTCGGGAACATGTCACTTCCCTATGTATCTCCAGGACATAACTCTGCCTTTGTTGATGAGGATGGAAAACGCTTTGTCATCTATCATACCCGTGGTGTAGATCAAGGTAATAAAGAAGGCCACCAAATCCGAGTTCATCAAATGTTTGTCAATGAAGATGGTTGGCTAACGGTAGCACCTTATGAATATGCTGGAGAGACCTTGCCTGAGAGTGGATATCCATCTAAGGATGTTATCGGGGAATATGAAATTATTTTCCATGGACTATCCAATCAATCAAACAATGTGAAACCTGAAACACCAGTTTTAATTCGTTTAAATGATGACGGATCCATATCAGGTAGTGTAGAAGGTACTTGGGAAAAGAAAAATGGTACTCCCTATGTTGACTTTGTTTTAAACGATCTTATCTATAAAGGAGTATTTATCCGTCAATATGATGAAAGTGCTTTTAACTCCAAAGAGAGAAATAAAATAATGACCTTTACCGCCTTATCCAATCAAAATGATTGTATCTGGGGCAGTATGGTGGATATGACGGATGAATTGGCAGTTTCCTATGATGCTGCAAATATTTCACTACCCACTAGAACAAAGGTAAATCTTGATTTACCCTTAGTTGGAGGCTATGGTTCCACGATTACCTGGTCTTCCAGTGATGAAGCCATTATTAGTAGCAGTGGCGAGATTACACGTTCCCCAGATGAGGACTTAAAAGTAACCTTAACTGCTTTGTTATCTAGGGGTAGTGCTACAGAAGAAAAGACCTTTAATATTACTGTAGAAAAAGGATTGGTTTCCAATACCAACAATCCGGATGGTATTATAGCTCATTACAAATTTGATAGTGGAAGTGAGTTGGAGGACTCCTCAGGAAATGGATATACCTTAGTTAATCATGGGGTTACCTTCAAAGATGGTGCGGCTGTATTTGATGGTTCTTCTTATTTGGAGATACCATCCAAGGTTATCAAATCAGAATTTATCACCATCTTGATAAAATTTAAAGTTGATAACTTTAATCAAAGCAACCCATTGCTTTCCTTTGGTGATGGTCCAGAGCAGTGCTTTGATATTACTGTAGATACGGATGAGACTATTACGGTAACTTTGCTATCCAAAAAAACAGATCACAGTCAATCTACAGTTCCTATTCCAGTAGGAGAATGGGAAAAATTCGCCTTCAACAGTGGTGGAACGGACAGTATTGATGGATATAAAGGAGGCTCCATTGCTGCAATCAATGGTCAAAGAGCATGGCGTGGTAAAACCTTTGGTGAGTTAGTCGGCTTTGCTGTGGACGGTACTAAAAGTTATATTGGTATGGATCAGTTAGGAAACTATCTACAGGGTGAGATTGATGAGATTACAATATATAATTACTATATTGGAGAAGCCGGCCTGAAGATCTATACGGAATAAAATGAAAATCAAATGAATGTTGAGTAAGGAATGTACATACCCACTGGGT
>DUNZ01000074.1 GCA_012839085.1 Clostridiales bacterium | reverse complement strand
CTGCTTAGGTTTATTATAGCTCTTAGAAACAGGTAAAAATCTAGGATAACTTATGTTTTGAATATCAAGATAGTAAGTAAAAAATAAAAAACCTAAATTATTGTCCAAAGTATTGACATAGATCCAAAATTACAGTAAAATCGTAATAACTTATGATACAAGAAATAGAAACATATCATTGTGTGTATAGAATATGAGTGAAGGGGAAATGTAAGATGACTATGAATAGAATTAAAAGAATTATTCCTTGTTTGGATACTTATAATGGAAGGGTTGTAAAAGGGGTTAACTTTGTTAATTTTAGGGATGCAGGGGATCCGGTTGAAGTAGCAGCAGCCTATGATCAATCTGGTGCCGATGAATTGGTGTTTTTGGATATAACGGCAACTTCTGATGCTAGAGAGATTAAAATAGATCTGGTAAGAAAAGTAGCAGAGAAGGTGTCCATTCCTTTTACTGTGGGAGGGGGTATCCGAACCATAGAAGACTTTAAAATGATATTAAGGGAAGGTGCAGACAAAGTAGCGGTTAATACAGCGGCCATATTAAATCCCAGCTTAATTAGCGAAGCAGCTGATAAATTCGGTAGTCAATCTGTGGTTGTAGCCATTGATGCAAAGCGTAGGGAAGATGGAAGTGGTTGGAGTATATATAAAAATGGTGGTCGTGTGGACATGGGCATGGATGCTGTGGAATGGGCGATTAAAGCTAGCGAGCTGGGGGCTGGGGAAATCCTAGTTACCAGTATGGACTGTGATGGAACAAAAGATGGCTATGATTTAGATTTGACCAAAACCATCGCAGAACAGGTGTCTGTTCCAGTAATTGCTTCTGGAGGAGCTGGAACCATGGAACATTTTTATGAAGCTTTAACAATCGGTAAAGCAGATGCAGCCTTGGCAGCTTCCCTTTTCCATTATAAAGAAGTGGATATTTTAGATTTGAAGCGTTATTTAAATTCAAAAGGGGTTAATGTTAGATTATAAAGAGTGAATGTTGCTCTTATGGTATTAAAAAAAGTTTAGATGGAAAAAGTATCTGAAAAAACATATGGAAGAAGTATGGACAATGTATAGTTAAATAAAAATATAAAAAAGTACAAGCTTTTGTAGAGAATAGTTTTGTTGATAATAGAAAGAGGTTTATTCATGGGTCAGATTACCAATGATTGGTTGTCGGCGCTTAGTGAGGAGTTTCGACAGCCATACTATATGGATTTATATCGGTTTGTAAAAAATGAATATATGAATTATGTCATTTATCCCAAAGCGGAGGATATCTTTAATGCCTTTCACTTGACACCACTTAATCAGGTGAAAGTTGTAATCCTTGGGCAGGATCCCTATCATAATGAAGGTCAGGCTCATGGTCTTTGTTTTTCGGTTCAACCCAACACTCCAATTCCCCCTTCTCTTGTGAATATTTATAAGGAATTGCAGGATGATTTGGGCTGTTACATACCAGATAACGGATGTTTGGAAAAATGGGCAAAGCAAGGGGTTTTACTTTTAAATACTGTTTTGACGGTTCGAGCCCATCAGGCCTTTTCCCATCAAGGAAAAGGATGGGAGCAGTTTACAGACGCTGTGATTCGAGCGGTCAATGAGCTGGATAGACCAGTCGTATTTATTTTATGGGGAAAGCCTGCCCAGGGGAAAAAGAGCATGTTAACCAATAAAATGCATTTGATTTTAGAAGCACCTCATCCCAGTCCTTTATCAGCATACCGAGGATTTTTTGGTAGCAAACCATTTAGTAAGGCCAATGGATTTTTAAAAGCCCATGGTTTGGAGCCAATTGATTGGCAAATTGAAAATATAAAATAGTTTACTAGAATAATAAAAAGCCTGATAGACAAATCATGGAGTTGACATGGTTGTTATCAGGCTTTTTTACTGTCCTAGAAGCCCTAGGATTCCTAGGACTAGGACAAGATTTATTCTTCTTTTTCTAAGTTTTTAAAAGCTGTTGAAAGCATCAGTTTAATACGGTTTAGTTGATTTACCTCACTGGCGCCAGGATCGTAATCTACAGCAACGATATTGGCTTCTGGATGCTGCCTTCTTAGTTCTTTAATGACTCCCTTACCTACAATATGATTTGGTAGACAGGCAAATGGCTGGGTACATACAATATTGTATACTCCTGAATGGATGAGCTCCAGCATTTCCCCAGTTAAAAACCATCCTTCCCCAGTTTGATTGCCCACGGATACAACCGTCTCAGCATATTGGGCTAGTTTTTTGATCGGTACGGGAGGGGTAAACCGTTTACTCTTTGAAAGAGCATCTTTCGCTTCTTTCCGTATAACTACTAAGGCCCAGATGACCAGATTACTAATTCGTGCACCGGATTTTTTCTTCCCTAAATATTCCGCCTTAAAATTATTATTGTAGGCACTATACATAAAGAAGTCTAGAAGATCAGGTACCACAGCTTCTGCACCTTCAGCCTCCAAAAGTTCAACTAGGTAGTTGTTTGCAGCAGGTAAAAACTTTACTAAGATTTCTCCTACGACACCAACCTTTGGTTTCTTTAAATCTTCATGAATGGGCAGATTATCAAAATCATGAACAATACCACGGATGTTTTTCTTATATTCACTCCATTTCCCTTTTTCCAAACTCTTGATGCAGATTTGTTTCCATTTTTCATGAAGAGCATTGGCTGAACCAGGGACTTTTTCGTAAGGTCTGGTTTTGTAAAGTACTCTCATGAATACATCTCCATACACTAGAGCTTGCATAGCGGTCAGTAGTAACTTGGGTGTTACTTTAAGACCGGGGTTCTTTTCAAGGCCTGATGCATTTAGGGAGATTACAGGAACCTGTGGCATTCCGGCCTTCTCCAAGGCACGTCGGATAAAGCCGATATAATTGGTTGCACGGCATCCTCCTCCGGTTTGGGTAATGATTACCGCAACCTTGTTCAGGTCGTATTTTCCTGAAAGCAATGCATCCATAATCTGACCGACAACAATTAGTGAAGGATAGCAGGCATCATTATTAACATATTGCAATCCAATGTCTACCGCACGACGATTATCGTTAGGGAGTACTTCTACATGGTAGCCCCCACTACGTAATGCTGGTTCGAGTAAATCAAAGTGGATTGGTGACATCTGAGGAGCTAAAATTGTATAATCCTTTTTCATTTCCTCTGTAAAGATGACCCTATGGTAGGCAGAAGAGGAAACCACTGGTTCAAAATGTTTTGCTTCTCTTTCCCGTACTGCCGAAAGGAGGGATCGGATACGAATTCTCGCTGCCCCTAGATTATTGACTTCATCAATTTTTAATACGGTATATATTTTTCCAGATGATGCAAGGATATCATTTACTTGATCTGTGGTAACTGCATCTAAACCGCAGCCAAATGAGTTTAATTGTATCAGTTCTAGGTTTGGCTGGCTACGAACAAAGGATGCGGCTGCATACAACCTAGAATGGTACATCCATTGATCCACAACTATGGTAGGACGGTCAACCTTAGCAAGGTGGGAGACAGCATCTTCGGTCAATACAGCAACTCCAAAGGAATTAATTAATTCAGGAATACCATGATGGATTTCCGGATCAATATGGTACGGACGTCCTGCGAGAACGATACCCTTTCGTCCAGTTGCTTTCAGGTATTCTAAGGTTTCTTCCCCTTTTTTATAAACATCGTTTCTGGCAGCCACAAGCTCATTCCAGGCAGCAGTAAATGCTTCCTTGACTTCATTGGAACTGATACCAGACTTATTGGTAAATATCTGTAGAAGGCGTTTTAATAGGATATCCTCATTTTCAAAGGAGAGAAAAGGGCTCTCAAATTGAATAGAGGGATCTCTGAGCTCTTCTACATTGTTCTTTATATTTTCAGGATAAGAGGTGACAATGGGACAGTTAAAATGATTGTTGGTTCCCTCAATCTCTTTTCGTTCATAGGGGATACAAGGATAGAAAATATACTTAACTCCTTGGTCAATCAGCCATTTTACATGCCCATGGGCCAGCTTAGCCGGATAGCATTCTGACTCACTGGGTATCGATTCAATACCCAATTCATAAATTTTTCTGCTTGAGGCAGGTGATAAGACTACTTGATAACCTAATTTTGTAAAGAAGGTAAACCAGAAGGGGTAATTTTCATAAAAGTTCAATACCCGAGGAATACCAACCTGACCTCTGGACGCTTCTTCTAGCTTTAATGGTTGATAGGAAAAATAGCGGTTAAATTTGTAATCAAATAAATTTGGTATATTATCCGCATTCTTTTCCTTACCCAAGCCTCGTTCGCAACGATTTCCAGAGATGTATTTTCTGCCTCCAGTAAATTTGTTGATGGTAAGAAGACAATGATTGGTACAGCGTTTACAACGAGCCAGGGAGGTTTCAAAGGTCAGTTCATTGATTTGATCAATGGAAAGCATGGTGGTTTCCTCACCATTGTAATGTTCCCTAGCAATCAAGGCTGCACCGAAAGCACCCATAATACCAGCAATATCTGGTCTTACGGCTTTACATCCGGATATTTTTTCAAAGCTTCTAAGTACGGCATCATTATAAAATGTGCCGCCCTGAACCACCATTTTCTCGCCAAGGTCTTTGGGACTGGTGATTTTTATTACCTTATATAATGCATTTTTAATTACGGAATATGCTAAACCAGCAGAAATATCTGCTACACTTGCCCCTTCTTTTTGTGCTTGCTTCACCTTTGAATTCATGAAAACGGTACATCTGGTACCTAGATCAATGGGATGCTTTGCAAATAGGGCTACTTTTGCAAAGTCCTCCACTTCGTAATTTAAAGATACTGCAAAGGTTTCTATAAAGGAGCCACAACCGGAGGAGCAGGCTTCATTTAATAAAACATTATCTACGGTCTGATTTTTTATTTTGATGCATTTCATATCTTGACCACCAATATCAAGAATACAATCCACATCAGGTTCAAAAAATGCAGCCGCATGGTAATGTGCCACGGTCTCCACTTCACCTTCATCCAACATCAGAGCAGCTTTCACTAAAGCCTCTCCATAGCCAGTGGAGCAGGAACGTACAATTTTTGCATCGGGAGGTAGTATCTCATAGATTTCCTTCAAAGATCGTATGGCAGTTTTTAAGGGACTTCCGTTATTATTGCTATAAAATGAGTATAAAAGGGTTCCATCTTCCCCTACGATAGCAACCTTTGTAGTTGTGGAACCTGCATCAATTCCAAGATAACAATTTCCGCTGTATTCTCTTAAGTTCCCCTTTTTTACGGTATGTATGGAATGTCTGTCCTGAAAGGCTTTATATTCTTCTTCATTCTGGAACAGAGGTTCTAAACGTTGTACTTCAAATTCCATTTTAATTCCTTGGGACAGTCGTTGGTATAAATCAGAAAGTTTTACCCTAGCATCCGGCTTGGCATTCATGGAAGCTCCAATGGCTGCAAAGAGATGGGAGTGTGTTGGGGCAATGATTTGATCTTCATTTAAATTTAGGGTTCGTACAAAGGCTTTACGAAGTTCATCAAGAAAATGTAGCGGACCTCCTAAAAAGGCAACATTTCCACGAATTGGTTTACCACAGGCTAATCCACTTATGGTTTGGTTTACAACCGCCTGAAAAATAGAAGCGGCCAAATCGGGCTTGGTCGCACCTTCATTAATTAAAGGTTGTATATCCGATTTTGCAAACACACCACATCTGGCAGCAATCGGATAAATCGCTTGATAACTTTTGGCATATTCATTTAAGCCTGCAGCATCTGTCTTTAAGAGGCTGGCCATCTGGTCTATAAAGGAGCCTGTACCTCCGGCACAGATACCATTCATTCTTTGCTCGATTCCATTGGTGAAGTAAATAATCTTAGCATCTTCCCCACCTAGCTCTATGGCTACATCCGTTTGTGGGGCATAATCCTGCAAGGAAGTGGCTACAGCGATTACCTCCTGAACAAAGGGGATTTCCAAATGCTTGGAAATGGTTAATCCACCGGAACCAGTGATCACCGGAGAAACCGAGATATCTCCCAGCTGATTCTGAGCCTTTTTCATTAAACCGGCTAATGTTTCTTGAATATTTGCAAAATGACGCTCATAATCGGAGAAAAGAAGCTCTTTATTTTCATTTTGTATTACAATTTTTACAGTGGTTGATCCAATATCGATTCCTAAAGTTTTATTCTCTAACATGCCTATAATCTCCTCTTTATGGTGCCGTAAAAAATTGTCACCCAAAAATTAGCTTTCTATATTATACGACACTATTTCATTTAGTTCAATATTATTATTGTAACTTCTTCCAGTCCATTGGACCAAGCTATCATTGGTATATCATTGGTACTATTTTCATAGCTCTATTATCAAATCTATGTCAAATTATCCAAAATGTTACTACTTATAACAGAATTCGACTGAATAAAGGATACGATTCAATCGAAGGTTTTCATCCCATTATGATGAACCGTGAATATAATATATTAAATGTGAATGATGTATACTAGAGGAAAGGAGAAACCATGTATTGTATCCAGTATGAAATTAAGCAAGGGGATAGCTTGTATCAAATCAGTAGAAGGTATAATGTGCCAGTGAATGCAATTATGATGGCAAACCCCATGATTAACATTTATCGATTACGGGTCGGTGATATCATATGTATTCCGGTCAGTGTACCTCATAATTACAAACATTATAGCACATATTCAATCCAAGAAGGAGATACACTGGGGAGTATCTTAAAACAGAACAATATTAATTTAGCAGATTTACTGCAATTTAACAACTTGGATCAAATATATTTGGTTCCAGGGTCAACCTTACATGTACCCATCGTTGATAGGAATAACCATAATAATAGCACATTATAAGAGAGTAGAAAAATAAGGGAAGCCCTTGTTCTTTCGTTTTTGTTTGACAAAGCCAAATGAAAAACATATAATTAAATAAACAATTCATGAATTTAACAATTTATGAGACAGAATAAAAAATAAAATTTTTATCAAAAGGATGTGGTAATGAATGGAAGCTGGCCCCGGTAGTAGTAAGAACGATGGAAAGAAAGACAATATAATATGTACTGCTACAAGCAGCAGATTGGTTATGCATTGCTATTTGGGTTAGAACCATTCTTACCTTAAATCAAATATGCATCCCTTTTTGCTGCTAATTGAGCAGTGGAAAGGAGCTATTATGATTGAGATTTTTTGCACTACAAATGGAACACTTCAGAAATTAGACAAAGTTACGGAGGGTTGCTGGGTTGCCATGACCAACCCTTCCGCTACAGAATTATTGGAGATATCAGAAGCAATCGGAATTGATATTGATCATCTTAGAGCCCCTTTGGATGAAGAAGAGCGCTCAAGAATTGAGATTGAGGATAATTACACTTTGATTTTGGTGGATATTCCCACATTGGAAGTAAGGAACGATAAGGATCGTTATGTAACCATACCTTTAGGTATTATTGTAGCAGAGCATGTGATTATTACCGTATGCCTGGAAGAAACTCCGATTTTAAAATGTTTTATGGATGGTAGGGTAAGAGATTTTTATACCAATAAAAAGACCAGATTTATTTTACAGATTCTATATCGAAATGCATCAACATTTTTACAGCATCTTAGAACCATTGACAGAAAAAGTGAAGAGGTGGAACGGAAACTCCATGAATCTACACAAAATAGTGAGTTAATCGAATTGTTAGAATTGGAAAAAAGTCTGGTATACTTCACAACATCCTTACGTGCCAATGAAGTAGTATTTGAAAAAATGTTAAGACTGCCAACAATCAAACATTATCCGGAAGATCAAGATCTATTGGAGGATCTGATTATTGAGAATAAACAAGCCATTGAAATGGCCAATATCTATACTGGTATTTTAAGTGGTACCATGGATGCCTTTGCTTCTATAATTTCCAATAATCAAAATATTGTAATGAAGTTTTTAGCTGCCATTACAATTGTATTATCGATACCTACCATGGTTGCAAGTTTTTATGGTATGAATTTTCGAGACATTCCCGGTGGGAAAAGTCCCTATGGCTTCTATATAGTAACCTTAGCAGCCTTGATTATAACTGCGATTACGGTTCTAATATTCAAAAAGAAGAAGCTTTTTTAGATACTTGAAAGGTACAGGTGTGATACATGAAATTACTTAACCGACTGGAAAGGCGCTTAGGAAGATATGCAATCCAGAATCTTATGAAATATATTATAATAATATATGGGGTAGGATTGGTGCTAGGATCTTTTATTCCACATTCCTACCTACTGCTACGTTTGGATTTTAATATGGTAGCAAAAGGACAAGTATGGAGATTAATTACTTCCATAATTCCACTACAAAGCTTAAGTTCCGGCATTTTCTTAACGCTAATTTCACTATATTTTTACTATATTATAGGAAATGCCTTGGAACGAAGCTGGGGCGCTTTTCGGTTTAACCTATATTTTATATCAGGAATAATTTTTAACATATTAGCGGCTTGGATTACTTATCTAATTACCGGCTACAGCATACAGCCTTCCTTGGATTTCGTATGCGGCACCATGTTTTTTGCCTTTGCAGCAATGTATCCAGATATGCAGTTCTTAATGTATTTTTTAATTCCAATCAAGGCAAAATATTTGGCATGGTTCCAAGGAGCTATTTATCTTTATAATATTTTCATTTATATTGTTTATAAACAGTATTATTTAGTTATTCCGCTTATTGTTTCCTTTGCAAACTTCTTAATCTTTTATTTTGCAACAAGGAATTATCGAAGGATTTCCCCTGGGGAATTTGCCAGAAAAGCGAATTTTCGTCGCCAAATGCAGGGGGCAGGATATCAGAGTTATCATAGAACTTCAAACGGAGCCAGTAGAAGTGTGATTACACGACACAAGTGTGCAGTTTGTGGGAGGACAGAATTGGATGATGATGATTTAGAATTCCGGTTTTGTTCAAAATGCGATGGTAATTATGAATACTGTATGGAGCATCTTTTTACCCACGAACATGTGAAAAGACAGTAAGAGCATTTCCTATAAAATAGAATAATAGAATCTTGGATTTTTAAAGTGCTTATTATATTATAGTTATATAATAGGCACTTCTTAAAATAATTCGATACGAATCGAATACTAAATTCTTGCACTAAAAAAACTTAAGATAACGAGAAATTACGCTAATGAAAGAAATGTTTATACTATAAAATGAAAATGACATGAAGTATATGTTTTACTATAAAAATGACATGAAATATAAAATGTTTTACTATAAAAATGGCATGAAATATAAAATGTTTTTCTATAAAAATGGCATGAAATATAAAATGTTTTTCTATAAAAATGATATGAAATATAAAATGATTATACTTATAAAAATGATATGAGAAATATATTATGAAATTGATACGAAATACTAGTTTATCGAAGACATAGCTGATATAATAATGTATAAAAATGGACAACAGGACGGGAAGAGAATGAATAAGAATTTAAAGAAAATCAGAAAAAACATCACAGGGGGAATCCATCTGGAGGAAAGTATTCCTGGTTTTTTTAATCATTTAGTCACAGAATATCATACTTATGGTTCCATGGAATTGGCCATGCACTATTATTCCTTTTATGAAGCCTATTGTGATAATGAGCATGTATGGAGTGACCATAATAAAGAAACGATAAAAAATGTGAACTGTCTAGTTCGTGACCATATTGTAAAAGCCTCCACTGGGGAAAGGCTGGAAAAGGCTGTTGCTCAAATAGATTCCATTCGTAATGAAATCATTAGCCGAATGCATGTAATAGCAGCTTATACCGATGTTTTCATGATTTATGAGTACGTTTTAAATAGAGTTGAATACCGCTTTAAAGGTGATATAAAGCCCTTGGATGACCAAGAGTTTACTCGGGAAATTCTTCAGTATATCTTTGATTCAGAAGATAATTTTATTATCAATGAAAATATTAAAGAAATCATTGGTCAGTTGCCAGTTAGAATAACCAGGCAAAAATATTTTGATTTATTAAAAGATAGTATAAAAGCTTATCAAGGAGCGGAGCGAGATACTTTAGATACATTCTTGTATTTGATAAGAACCAGCGCAATGCTTCACATGCCCAAGAATATGGAGGAGTATTACCCAAAACTTTGGGAAATGAAAGAAAAGCTTTCTTCTCTTTCCTATAAGGAAATTTCCAAAGAAGAATATGAAGAAGCCTCCACTATGCTTAGGGTGGCAAGCTTAATGTTGGAAACGGAAAATTTCGTATATTATAACCTACAGGAAATCGTGAATGATGTTTACGTCTTGCTTTTATCCTCGAATTATACCGGTATGGTTGAGAATCCTAGGGAGAAGCAAGAAGAGGCGTCCTTTAATATTATAAAAGAAATCAACAAGGCATTTTTCGTGAAGGAAAAAAAAGAACTTCCCGATGCCCTAATCCAGCATTTTGCCATTATGGAAGGGGTGTTGGAGGAAGTTTCTGGCGAACTTATTGCTTTAGAAGAGGTACTAGATTTACTAGAGAGAGATTATAAGCAACTAATCTCTGATTTATTTATAGACAAGTTATTCCAGGCATTACTTCGTTGTAACGATCTATTATCCAGTAGTATTTTTATTGAGTTTCATGAGCATAAAGACCATAGTACTGTGGATGAGGCCTTGGCCGAGAAGGAAGCGGATACTTTGATCAATGATCTAGCTAGGATTTTTAAAGAGCTAGATAGGGCAATTACCAGGGCAATAATGGGGAATACCTTAAATAAAATACCAGTGTTTTTTAAAAACCGAACAGAAGTAATGGAATACATTCTTTATTCTTTGGATCGTTGCACCGATACCTATGAAAAAGCCGCTTGTGCAGAGATTATTCAGGGGATTATGGAAGAAAATTAAGTAGGTTGTGTGCAAATCCTAAATTTCAATGAAAATAATTCTGTATTATGGGTGGAAATTTGTGGTATACTTTATAATAATATGAATTAGGACAGGGGTAATTATGATTCAATGGACTTCGCGCCTTTATGTTGGTGAAAGGATAGGAAAGAAAAAAGATAAGGTGATTTCTGCTATTAATAATCGAAAAGCAATCTTAGGGGTTTATTGTATTGCTTTTGCCTCTAATCCAAACAATCTTTTTGATATTATGGATGCCAATGAACTCTTGTTTCCACATTACAGAAAGACGAATGTTTGTATTGTGGGATTGGCCAAGGGAAAAGATGAAGCAGTGGAACTTGTCCATGAAATGATCATGGAAGTATATACGAAAACCGGAGATTTTAATGTAAGAGCATATTTTACATAAGAGTAAATGGAAAATCGTATGAGTTGGTAGAAATTTTGAGGAAATAATAGGCGGTAGAGACTTATGCTCGATATATTATTTATCATATTAAAAATAATAGGTATACTATTATTAGTATTAATAGGATTGTTCCTATTAATAATCCTTTTAGTATTATTTGTTCCAATCCGATATCGCTTATCCCTTGAGCATGGAGAGCATTTTGATTATGAAGGAAGGGTGAGTTGGCTTCTTCATATAATTCATCTTCGGATTTCCCAAAGAAATCAAAAGCCTCATATTAGGATACGGATTTTTGGTTTTATTTTTTATGATAGCCTAAGACAAGTTGTTAAGAAGAAGAGAAAAAAAGTCAAGCAAACTTCAAATGAAATTTCTACTTTATTAAAAACAGGAAATCAAGTAAAATTTGAGGAAAAAACCATTGAAGAAAATGAAAAACTTTCCTTAGACAAAAGGATTGAAAACAAGAAGAAGCTTAATTCCCATGATAAAGACGATGACCACGAAAAAGACCATGAGAAACTTAGTTCAGCCCATATTGAATCCAGGGAAAGAGTAGATAAATTAGGAGAAAGTGAAGATGGTCAAGGAGATCATCATTTCGAAGATAAGGCAGACAGTCAAAGCTTTCGAGAAAGAGCAAGTCAAGCAACAGAGGAAGAAGTTCCAGAAACTTTCCTTGGAAAAATAAAATTTAAAATAATAAGTATGCTTCATAAGGTAAAATCCTTTTTTAACAGCCTGAAAGAAAGACTGCAAGGCTGGTTCAAATCCCTTATAAAATTAAAGCAGAGATTGTCTTTAATCAAAAACTTTATTGAAGATGAAATAAATAAGGAAGGAATTCGTCTTACGGCATCTAGCCTATTTCAGATGCTCAAGCATATACTTCCAACAAAATTAAACTCCTATCTGGTATTTGGTACTGGAGATCCTTGTTCTACCGGACAGATTCTGGGGGTTTTAGGGATTTTATATAGCATTTACGGAGACAATATTCAGATAGTACCTGATTTTGAAAATCAGCGATTTGAAGGAAAACATAAGGCAAAGGGAAGAATAAGATTAGTTACCATACTTATCATAGTAATTAAGCTTATGATTGATAAACGGTTTAAAGAATTAAAGACAAATATCAAATTATTGAAGGAGGCTTTATAATGTCCGAACATAGTTTTAATACGACAGTGGAATCTTTATTTAAAGGAATGGATAGCTTTTTAACTACGAAAACAGTAGTTGGGGATGCTGTTAAATTTGATGATGGAACCATAGTATTACCCCTTGTGGAAGTTAGCTTCGGTGTTGGTGCGGGAGCCTTTGCCGGTGATAAGAAAAACAATGCCGGTGGTGGTATGGGTGGAAAAATTTCACCTAGTTCCGTTCTAGTAATACAAAATGGTGTTTCAAAAGTGGTAAATGTGAGAGAACAGGATAGCGTTGGAAAAATTATTGATATGGTACCGGAATTAATCAGCAAATTCTCAAAAAACTCAAAAAAGAATGAGGAATTTGATGAGAAGGTAGAAGAAACAATAAAATCCCATGAAACTCCACTGGATTAAGCGATTATTAAGCTATTATTGAAGTAACAATAGATAACAAAAAACTTCTTGCATTATAATTCATATTCTGGTAGAATAAATTTGTTTGCAAGGCTCAATGGGGCCTATATTTTACCTAGGGAGGTGCTATTGATGGCTAAATGTGCAATATGTGATAAAGGTGCTCACTTTGGAATCGCTGTGAGTCATTCTCATAGAAGATCGAATAAGATGTGGAAATCCAATATTAAATCTGTTAAAGTAAAAGTTAACGGTGCAGCAAGAAAAATGTATGTTTGTACTTCCTGTCTTAGATCCGGTAAAGTAGAACGCGCATAAGGAAAACAATGGGTGTCAGGGATCTTGGCACCCATTGTTTTACTTTGCGAATTTTAAGGAAAATTTAAATACTCTTTGAGTATGAGGTACATAATTATGTATGATAATGATGATGAGTTAACTACAGAATAAATTATATCCGAGTACAAGGCATAATATAATAATACATATTGCTAATATGCCGTTCGTTATGAATAGCATAATAGTCATACCAATGGCAATCCAGAAGAGGATAAAACCTATCATTTTCTTCATAATTGTCACTTCCGTTCAACATTCATAGTAATATATACTATGCAGAAAAACAGAAGGTTATCTCAAATATAAGAAAACGGACAGGTAATCTAATAAAAAAAATGGGCATACTCATTAATAGAATAACAAT
>DUNZ01000073.1 GCA_012839085.1 Clostridiales bacterium | reverse complement strand
GTGTATAGTACAGGGATTTTATACCCTTTTTTAAGTGTAAATATTTTACTAATATCGAAAAATGAACTGCTAAGGAATTTAGGTGAGTGAAACTATACTTTCTATATCACCGTGAATAATTCAGGATAAATTAGAATCTATATGATTTAGAATCTAAGAATTTTAGAATCTAATAAGTATAGAATCTAATAAATATAGAATTTAAAAAGTATAGAAGAGCTGTAACCCCTAGAAATGGGAATACAACTCTTCAAACGCCCTTCATATGTTAATAAGTATTCTAATTTTATTCAATTAATTCAAGTTTCTTTAAGATACGTTTAAATTTTTCCTGATCAATGGGCTTACCAGCATAAGCATTACATCCTAGTTCAAAGGCTTTTATAACATTTCGACCATCGCTCAAGGCCGTAGTCATGATTATTTTTGCCTGTTTTTCGGGAGGAATATTTTCCTGGGCTTCAATTTTACGGATTTCTTTTAATGCCTGATATCCATCCTGTAATGGCATCATGATATCAAGGCAAACCAAATCATACCCTTCCTTGGCTTCTAAAGCCATTTTAAAAGCTTCGACTACCTCTACCCCATCTACGGTTACATCACATTCTCCATACTTAGACAAAAACCTTAACATGAATTTTCTGCTGGCAAAGTCATCTTCAGCGATTAAAACTCTCAATTTTCTACCCCCCCAAACGAACAATTAAGTAATATCAGATTAACGGTTTTCAAGATATTTTTTTAAAAAAGTAAACAAGCGATTCATTTCATCTTCCCTACCAATGGTAACTCTTATATAATTATTAATTCTAGGCATATCAAAATATCGCACATAAATCTTCTGCTCTTTTAAAGCTTCATATATCTGCTTTGCCGGAATCTTTGGATGAGTAACAAACACAAAATTCGATTTTGATTCAGGCAAAGAAAAACCTAGGGATAGAAATTCTTCTATGGCTTTTTGTCTTGTCTCAATAATTTTTGCAAGGCTTTCTCTAAAATATTCTTCATCCTTAACCGCCTCAACCCCAGCCAAAATGGAAGGCATATTCATGGTATAGGAATTGAATGAATATTTCACATCATTCATTGCCCTTATCAACTCCGAATTTCCCATGGCATAACCAATTCTCATCCCAGCCATGGATCTAGATTTTGAAAAGGTTTGTACAACCAGTAGATTATCATATTGATTGACTAGCTCCACTGCAGACCTTCCAGCAAAATCGATATAGGCTTCATCAATAATAACTATAACATCGGAATTATGCTGAATGATATTTTCTAAGACGGTTAAATCTTCATAAATGGAAGTCGGTGCGTTGGGATTTGCAATCACCACTCCACCATTTTCCTCATAGTAATCCTGGGGAACCATCCGAAACTCTCCATCTAACTTTGGTGTCTTATAAGGTATTTTAAATAAGTTGCACCAAACCGGATAGAAAGAATAGGTGATGTCCGGAAAAAGAATAGGTTTCCCCGAGTTAAAGAAGGTCATAAAGGCAACTGCCAAAACATCATCGGAACCCACTCCAACAAATACTTGATCATTCTCTAAATTATAATAATTTGCCAGCTCATGGACAAGAGCTTTTACCTCAGGATCTGGATATAATCGCAATCGATCCGCATCCATAGAGGCTAGCACTTTACCTACGCCAGGAGCCGGTGGATATGGATTTTCGTTGGTGTTTAGCTTTATTATGTCCTTATCCTTGGGTTGTTCACCAGGCACATAGGGCGATATTTTTCTTATATTGTTCTCCCAAGCTTTCATTCTTTATTCACCCCATATTTTTGAGCCAGTTTCTCAAATGCAGGCAAGGCTCGTTCAATCATTTCATAATCCACACAATAAGCAATCCTACAATATCCAGGGCATCCAAAGGATGATCCTGGAACAAGCAAAATATTGAATTCCTTAGCCGCCTGTACAAAAGCCTTATCATCTCCTCCCATAGCTTTTACAAAGAGATAAAAAGCACCTTGGGGTTTTACACATTCATAGCCATAAGAAATAAGACTATGATATAGAAGCTCTCGATTGCGATTGTAGATATCAAGGTTGACCTTGGCATCCAAGCACTCAGCGATGGCTCTCTGTATTAAGGACGGTGCATTGACAAAACCAAGAATTCTTGTTGCTACATTGGCTGCAGCAACCATATCTTCAAAATCATCCACCTCATTGGGAATCACTAGATAACCGATTCGATCTCCAGGAAGGGATAAGGACTTACTAAAGGAATACCCAACAATGGTATTGTTATAATATTTTGTTATATAAGGTACCCTTATATCATCATAAACCAATTCTCGATATGGTTCATCGGATATCAAGAAAATAGAAGTACCAAACTCCTCTTGTTTCTGATTTAATATCTTAGACAAGTCTTTAATGGTTTCTTCCGAGTAAACAACACCCGTTGGATTATTTGGTGTATTGATGATAACTGCTTTGGTATTCTTAGTTATTTTATTGGAAAACTCAGTAAGATTCGGCTGGAAATCCACTGTGTTAGGGGAAACCACAACTAATTTCCCATCATAATTACTTACATAATTTTTATACTCTCCAAAAAAGGGTGCAAAGGTTATAACTTCATCCCCAGGATTTAAAATCACTTTGAATATAACATTTAGACCACCAGCTGCACCAACCGTCATAATAATATTGTTTTCATCAAAAGAAGTTTGAAACCTTTGATTTAAGGATTGGGCTATCTTTTCTCTGACATCTTCATAACCGGAGTTATTCATATATCCATGAATTAGGTTTGGATCTTCTTCATTTAATATTTTAATAATCGCTTCTTTTACTTCTTTGGGGGGCTCGACACTTGGATTACCCAGACTAAAATCGTATACATTCTCTTTACCATAGATACTGGCCAAACGTTTTCCCTCTTCAAACATTGCTCGAATCACAGAACTGTTCTTTACTAAATCATTCATTTTATTTGCTATCATGTGTCCAACCTCTTTCTATTATTTTCCACCTTATGTTTTTTGCTGAAAAGTATACCATACTATACCAATTATATCAACATTAATATCTTAATGAAAAAGCTGCGTCAGAATGGATCGAATGGTCAAATACTACTTAATACCATACTTAATTCTGATGCAGCTTATAATGACTATCCTAATCGAAATCGAATATCCATGTACGATTTGACTATTTCAACACATTTTTCAAATCCTAACTGACTACTATCGAAACATAAGTCATAATTCTTAGCATTATCCCAATCTCTGCCGGTATAATACTTATAATACTCCGCTCTATGTTTATCAATTAAAATAATTTCCTTCTCAACTTCTTTTTCCGATTTGCCTGTCATGTCAACCAAGGTTTTAATACAATCCTCTAAAGGAGCGTGTACGAATACTTTAATTACATTGGGGCAATCTTTTAAAATAAAATCAGCACAGCGGCCAACAATCACGCAAGACTCCGTTTCTGCAAGCTCTTTAATGATTTTAGCCTGATAATTAAAAAGATTATCATTGGAGACAAACTCATCACTATCGGGAGGAATTAATTCTCCCTTATAAACTTTTTTAGCAATTCGGAATAATAGGCTTTTCTTAAGTTTTTCATCCGCCTTCGCAAATAATTGCTCGTTGATACCACTATCATCCGAAGCCAAACGAAGCAGTTCCCTATCATAAAATGGAATCCCTAAGCTTTCCGATAGCATCTTTCCAATGGTTCTTCCTCCACTGCCGTATCCTCTTGCAATAGTAATTACAAATTTTCTATCCATATGAATACCTCCTGCATTCTAAGGCTTACTAGATTCTATTCACCCAAATATGCTTTCTTTACGGATTCATCATTCATTAATTGTTTGGCATCTCCATCTAGAACGATTTTCCCTGTTTCCAATACATAAGCACGGTTTGCAATTTCTAAGGCTTTCTTTGCATTCTGTTCTACTAATAGAACCGTAGTACCATTGTTACTGATACTTTTAATTATATCAAATATTTCCTCAACTAAGATTGGTGAAAGCCCCATAGAAGGTTCATCCATCAAGACAATTCTCGGCTTAGACATCAGTGCTCGACCCATGGCTAGCATCTGCTGTTCGCCTCCACTGAGAGTTCCTGCATACTGATTCTTTCTTTCTTTCAATCTAGGAAATCTTTTATAGACATTTTCTAAGGTATCTTCTATTTCCGCCTTATCTTTACGGGTATAAGCTCCCATCAAGAGATTCTCATACACCGTTAATTGCGAAAATACATGTCTTCCCTCTGGAACATGTGCCATTCCTAATGAAACAATCTGATGGGCAGGAATTTTTAACAAATCCTGACCTTCAAAGATTACTTCACCTGTTTTTGCAGGTATTAAACCGGTTATCGTATGCAAAATTGTGGTTTTCCCTGCACCATTGGCACCAATTAAGGCAATTACTTCTCCCTCATTGACTTGAAAGGAAACATCTTTAATTGCTTGGATCACTCCATAAAACACTTGTAAATTTTTAATTTCCAGCATGGCCATATCTATTCCATTCCTTCCATATTAAGCGTATACTCTATGTTTTCAGTTTTCGCTCTCTTTTAAAACACTTATTCTCCAAGATATGCTTTAATTACCTCAGGATTATTCAATACTTCCTCCGGTAATCCATTGGCAAGTTGGGTTCCAAAATTTAATACAAAGATCTTTTCACATATTCCTGCAACCAGTTTCATATCATGTTCAATTAACAGTATCGTAACACCATATTTCTCACGGATTAAGGTGATGGTTTCCATTAGTTCATCCGTTTCTGCAGGATTCATACCCGCAGCTGGTTCGTCTAGCAGCAATAATTTTGGATTCGTCGCCAGGGCTCTTGCAATCTCCAGCTTCCTTTGTTTTCCGTAAGGAAGGTTGGCAGAAAGTATATTGGCTTCTTTATCTAAGTCTAATACCTCTAGTATTTCGTGAGCTACTTCATTCATCTTTTTTTCTGTTCTAAAATAACTGGGCAAACGTAAAATCCCTGATGCTGTTGAATATCTATGATCATTATGTAGACCAATTTTTACATTGTCCAGAACAGATAAATTCTTAAATAAGCGAATGTTTTGAAATGTCCTTGCAATTCCTGCTTTATTAATTTCAATCGTATTTAATCTAGTAATATTTTTACCATCTAATATAATTTGTCCAGTATCTGGCTTATAAACTCCAGTCAAAAGATTAAAAACGGTTGTCTTTCCTGCACCATTGGGACCAATCAATCCATAAAGTTCCCCTTTTTTTATGGTAATACTAAAGGAATCTACCGCACGAAGTCCACCAAAGGAAATACCAAGGTTTTTTACAGTTAACATGTCCATAATTACGCCCTCCTCTTTGTTTTACTTTTTAATGCAACAAAGATATTCTGCAGCGAGTATTTCTTACGCCATGCTATACAGGTAGGATTCCAGTTAAAGATCATCATTACGATTAATACTACCGCATAAATTAACATTCGATAATCTTGCATAAAACGAAGATACTCTGGTAATAAGGTCAAAATGATAGCTGCAATCATGGAACCACGGATATTACCCATACCGCCTAATACTACAAATACCAATATCATAATCGACATATTATAGCCGAAACTCTTTGGTGTTGCCACTAAGTTAGATAAATTATGGGCATATAGAACACCAGCTACTCCTGCAAAAGCTGCAGATATTGCAAAGGCTAGTATCTTGAATTTTGTTATATCAATCCCTACGGACTCTGCTGCGATACGATTATCCCGGATTGCCATAATAGCCCTTCCAGACCTAGAATGAATTAGATTTACAATAACGATAAAGGTTATGATTAATAAAAGTACCGCTGCTGTAAATGTCGTATCATTGGGCGCACCCACAATACCTTTGGCACCATTGATAATAATTCTTCCATCTTCCTCTAGATTTAAGGACATAGAATCTTTGATGGAAAAATGAACACCCTTGCTATCAAAGCCAATATATAAAACATTAATTACGTTTTTTACAATTTCACCAAATGCAAGAGTAACTATGGCAAGATAGTCTCCTCGCAATCGCAATACAACGAAGCCTATAAATACTCCTAATAAAGCTGCCGATACTGCACCGATTAAAATCGCTAGGAAGAAACGTATAAATGAATTGGTTATGGTATTTTGCATGCTTTTTGAAAAGAAGGCACTGGCAAATGCACCTATGCACATAAAGCCTGCGTGTCCAAGACTGAGCTCCCCTAGGATTCCAACCGTAAGATTTAAGGAAACAGCCAGGATGGAATAATAACAAAGGGGCACCAATAGTCCCTGCATTAGATTGGACATAAGACCCATGGCTATCATCAATTGACAAACTACATAAACAGCTACTATGACACCAATGGTAATTAGATTGCTCCGTGTAGATTTATTTAATTGACGGGTTTTATTGGAATTCATATTAATCATAGCTGACACCTACACTTTCTCATTTATCTTCTTCCCAAGAATACCAGTTGGTTTCACCAGAAGAACAAGAATCAGTATTAAAAACACGATGGCATCGGCAAGCTGAGATGAAATATAAGCGAGACTTAATATCTGAATGACACCCAGTAAGATTCCACCGAGCATAGCTCCTGGTATGGAACCGATCCCTCCGAAAACTGCTGCAACAAAGGCTCTGATTCCTGGCATTGCCCCAGAAGTTGAATTCAGGCTTGGATAAGCAGAAAACAAAAGGGCACTGGCTACAGCAGCCAAGGCAGAACCTATGGCAAAAGTAATGGCAATGGTCTTATTTACATTAACGCCCATTAAAATCGCTGCTTCCTTATCTTCCGAAACCGCTATCATACCACGGCCTACTCTAGATTTGTTAACAAACAAAGTTAAAGCTACCATAATAATAATACAAACTGGTATGGTGACTAAGGCCTCTCCTGGAATGGTAAGCTTACCCTCCACAAGTTTTAAAGGTTCTACTTTAATCATAGATGTAAAAGATTTTGTATCTGCTCCAAAGATCAAAAGTACAATATTCTGTAACAAATAGCTAACACCGATGGCTGTAATTAAAACCGCCAAAGATGAAGCCTTTCTTAGAGGTTTATAAGCGATACGCTCTATCGTTACACCTAAAATAGTACAAAAAATAATTGAACAAATCAAAGCAAGAATTGGACTCAAACCTAAGGTGCTCATGATCGTAAATATCACAAATCCACCTACCATAATCACATCACCATGGGCAAAGTTTAACATCTTTGCAATACCATAAACCATGGTATATCCCAGTGCAATAATTGAATATACACTTCCTAAACTAATTCCTCTGATCAAATATGCTATAAAACTCATAAACACCCCCGACTGCATGCTCTTAGATGCTAATTACATTCTATAATCTTTCCTTAATGTCTCTAAAAAATACAATATTAGGAAAGTCTTTAATACATTAAATCGCAAAATTGATTATATCACAGTATTCTTTCTATTACAACAGAAAACTAATT
>DUNZ01000072.1 GCA_012839085.1 Clostridiales bacterium | reverse complement strand
TTATCATAATCATCTGTATAATAATTTGCAGCAATACTCCATAAGGTGTCACCATCATTGATCTTTACGCTGGTAACGAGCTTCTCTCTAGGAATATTTCTCTCTGCAGTAACTGTCTTAGTAAAGATACCTGCTGAAAAAATTATGATAGCTATAATAATACCGATACCAATCATCCAAAGTCTTCTTCTATTGGACTGGTTCCTTAATAATTGATTTCTTAATTGGTTTCTTCCCATGTAGTTTACTGTTTTATTCATATTAATACCTCCAAATGACCCAATGATTAAATTTTATATTGGTAGAAAAGCCATCTCGTCTTTTCTAAATTCCGAACTGAAACTCTACTTATGTCTGGTATTTATGTCTGGTATTTATGTCTGGTATTTATGTCTATCATATGATGTCAACAGTGTGTAAGAAAATACGAACAAACGTTTTCTATGGTTTAATTATATCGAACATATATTTGTTTGTCAACATTATTTTCGAACATATATTTTGTTTTTCAAACATTTTTTCGATTTTCAGAACATAAGTTTTGCATTTTAAAACAAGTTATGATATACTATATGAGAATAGTTGGGAATCTAATTGGGATTAATATAGAAATATGATGGAGGCTGATACCTATGGCATATGGTAAAATAAGCACGAAACAAAAAGAAATATTGGAATATTTGAAATCTGAAATTATTAACAAGGGATATCCACCGGCCGTTCGTGAGATATGCGAAGCAGTGAATCTGAAATCCACTTCGTCCGTGCATTCACATCTAGAGACTCTAGAAAGGAATGGATATATACGTCGAGATCCTTCCAAACCTCGTGCAATCGAAATTATCGATGATGAATTTAACCTTACTAGAAGGGAATTAGTCAATGTTCCTATCGTTGGTACAATTACAGCGGGTCAGCCTATTTTAGCGGTTGAAAATGTAGAAAGTTATTTCCCCATTCCTTCCGAATATATGCCAAATGAGGAAACTTTTATGTTAAAGGTAAAAGGGGAAAGTATGATAAATGCCGGAATATTTGACGGGGATAAAATTCTTGTACAGAGACAAAGTCATGCTAAGAATGGCGATATTGTAGTCGCATTAATCGATGATGAGGTTACCGTAAAAACATTTTATAAGGAGAATGGCTACTATCGCCTACAGCCAGAAAATGATACCATGGAGCCTATTATTGTACCAGAACTTAACATCCTAGGTAAGGTAATTGGATTGTTTAGAATTTTAAGATAAAGTAGAGTAGAGTTGATTGCTTCATGAATGTTGAGATATGTTAAAATCATATTCTCAACATTTTTTTATCACAAAAAACCTCCCAAAAATGCCTATCAAACAAAAACACTTTCAAAGGAGGTTTCATAGCTTTAATCTCTTAATTTCCAATCTTTATATTGTCTATCCTTAACTTCTATTATTAAAGTTCTTCCCTATTAATGGTCCTACCATCTCTCCAAATACGTTCCAGATTATAGAACAATCGTTCTTCTTTTGAGAAGACATGAACCACAACATCACCATAATCCATGAGTATCCAACTGGCAGATCGAACACCTTCTACTCTTTTTGGCTCGTATCCATTTCTACTCAAACGTTCCATGACAGAATCTACTAAGGCATCCACCTGAGATGAGTTACTACCATTTGCTATTATAAAATAATCAGCGATACTAGAGATATCCTTAATATCTATAATCTGAATATCTTCGCCTTTCTTATCTTCTAAAGCCTCATAAGCTAATCTAGCCATTTCTTTTGAAGTGTCCATAAACTACCCCTTTCACATTAAAATCATGGTATTTATTTGTTTTAATCTATTCTTTCATACAAAAATTGAATTGTCAATTTTCATGGATTACCTTGAATTGTCATTTTTCAAGATTATGCTTGAATTGTATTTTCAAGGTTTGGCTTGAATTGTCATTTTTCAAGGATTAGCCATCCCCTTAATTGTTTGGGTTTTTAATTGTTTTGGATTTTAGTAAATCCTTATAATATTTATATGTTTCTACCGTCAGACTATCGATTACAGTATTCTTACTTGTTAAATATTCTAAGGTGCTTTTTAATATCATACAGACCGCAGCGTCCAAATCCTCATAGGCTAGCTTCCTTATTTCATCCAACTGTGGGATTGGTCTGCGATTGGGCTCTATATAATCGGCGGTAAATATGATTTTTTCTAACAAAGACATTCCAGGGCGACCAGTAGTATGATAAGAAATTGCATTTAATATCCCTTCATCCTGAACCCCATATTTTGTCTTCGCATAGATTGCACCTACTTTGGAGTGAAGCAATTGGGGACATTGTTTTTCTCCTTCAGAAATCGGTATATCATATTTGATACACTCATTTTTTAATTCCTCATCGGAAAGTTTTTTGGCACTGTCATGTAAAATTCCAGCAATACGGGCTTTCATTTCATCGGCTCCATAAATATAGGCTAGATCACAGGCCACTTCTTCCACTCCTAGAGAATGAAGGTATCGTCCTTCCCCTAGGATGTCCCTTATTTTTTCTCTTAAAGCATGAATTCCATACAGTTCTTTATCCTTTATATAATCAAGAACATTTTTAGGCAAATAATATCGTACCGATTGATTTAAGAGCACTCTCTCTCGGATGCTGGCCGAGGAAATTTGTATCATGGGCATTTTTAATACAATAATCTTGGCACCGTAAGTTTCCTTTAAGTACTCCGCCTCTTGTTCTAATTTTTCATAATTTATCTGATCTCGTCCAACAGCAACAATGGTACTAAGTTTAAAAATAGTGCCCGGCTCTTTCCACTTGGACATCCCAAATAAGGAATCAGCCCCCACTAAAAAATAATAAGAAACATGGGGATTCTCCTTCGTAAGGATTCTAAGGGTATCCACCGTATAGGTAGTCCCTTCCCTTTCCATTTCCAAGGTAGATAATTGAAAATGAGGATTGTCCGAAATGGCCAACTCTACCATTTTGGCTCTATACTCATCCTCAAGGACTTCATTTCTAGATTTGTGCGGTGGATTTTTGGAAGGCATGAAAAGTACCATGTCCAAACCCAGCTGATCATAGGCATATTCCGCTAAAAACAAATGTCCAAAATGAATTGGATTAAAGGTACCTCCCATGATTCCAATTTTTTTCATAACGGTTCCTTCTTTCCCTTTTTTCATGTAATTCTACCATTATCATTGAAAGATTTTACTTGCATTCCTCTGATTTCTTATCGGGAGGAAGAATTATGTGTTTCTTTTCCTTAGATTCTCGATAAAGAACAATCTTTCTTCCAATCACTTGAACAACCTCGGAGCGGGTTCGTTCTGCCAAGACTTGAGCGATTGATTTTGGATCATCCAAACAATTTTTAAGTACATTTATTTTAATTAATTCCCTTGCTTCTAAGGCATCGGAAACAGCTTCTGTTATTTCTGGGGTTAACGAGGATTTTCCAATCTGAAATATGGAATCCATGGTCATAGCCAGACTTTTTAAATAAGCTCTTTGCTTTGTCGTCATCCATTTACTCCTTTCCATGATTTCATTCTCTTACTTTTGATATCTATGATTTCATGCCTTATTGTTGATATACATGATTTCATGCCTTATTGATGATATCTATGATTTCATGCCTTATTGATGATATCTATGATTTAATACCTTATTGTTGATATACATGATTTCATCCCTTGTTGTTGATATACAGATTTAAAACAATAATTTCATTCTCTTATTGTCTATATCAATGCTTCCATCATTAATTATTTATAATAATCAAACTCATGGCCATACATCCGAACCGTATCTCCTTCTTCGATTCCCAAAGCTTCCAATTCGTCTAAGATACCATTTCTCTTAAGGAAGTTCTGGAAGAATTCAAATCCTTTTTCCGATTCTAGATTGGTATAGCCCAGCATTCGTTCAATTCGTGGACCTTCCACCACATATAAATGCTCATCTTCTTTGCTAACTGTATAAGGCTCTTCGACTTCTATTAAATCCTCTGGGAAGAATTCCCTTTCAAATACAACTGGCTCATCATCCAAATGATTTAGCATGTCTTTTATCATATAAAGAAGCTCTTTGATGTTTTTACCACTAACCGCTGAAATAGGAAGCACTTTAATCCCTTGGGGCTCAAATGTTTCTTTCATCTTTGATATAACAGCTTCCACCTCTTCTTCCGGAAGCACATCAATCTTATTTGCAGCAATAATTTGCGGACGCTTGGCCAATTCTGGGTTATAAGCTATTAGCTCCTTATTTATTTTATGAATATCATCAATGGGATCTCTACCCTCGGTAGAAGCTGCATCCACTAGATGAACAATCACCTTGGTTCGTTCAATATGGCGCAAGAACTCATGACCTAACCCAAGTCCCTCGGATGCTCCTTCAATTAAACCAGGAATATCGGCCATGACAAATCCACCACCTTCTAAATCCACAACTCCTAGGTTAGGGTTTAAGGTAGTGAAATGATAATTTCCTATCTTGGGTCTTGCATTGGAAACTCTGGATAAAAGTGTGGACTTACCCACGTTGGGGAAGCCTACCAAGCCAACATCTGCAATCACCTTTAGTTCTAAAATCACAGTCATTTCCATGGGCTTTTGTCCTGGTTGGGCATACTTTGGTGCCTGCATGGTGGCTGTAGCATAATGTTGGTTTCCTTTTCCCCCTCTGCCGCCTCTTAAAATTACTTCTCTACGGTTTTCATGGGACATATCGGCAACAACCTTGCCTGTTTCTTTCTCCTTAATTACCGTTCCTGGGGGAACCTTAATAATTAAGTCTTGTCCGTCCTTACCAGACATTCTTTTCTTCTTTCCATCTTCTCCGTTCTCCGCATGGAACTTTCGATTGTAGCGAAATTCCGATAAAGTATTTAGTCCTTCATCAACTTCAAAAATGATGTCTCCACCTTTTCCTCCGTCTCCACCATCAGGTCCACCAGCGGGAACATACATCTCCCTACGGAAACTAACGTGTCCGTCTCCACCTTTTCCAGATCTTAAATATATTTCAGCTCTATCTGTAAACATTTTATCACCATCCAATTCATTCATAATGGATTCTCATCCTATGAGCAACCACAAGAAACCACATATCGACCAACTGCAGCATTATTTATATTAACATTTATGATTTCATTATTTCCTAAATATATTATGCTTATTATAATCTGATTTTATGGCAAATACAACCAGATTGTTTTCACATATTGTTACATAGGTAAAACAATGAACTTTTCTTTCATATAAAAAACCCCAAATCCAAGATGAGTTCCGAATTTGGGGTTAATATCTTACGGTTCTTATTCAAGAATTGCAAGAAATCCATATCATGAATTATTTTGCTTCAACAGGATATACGCATGCTTGCTTCTTATCTCTGCCTTTTCTTTCGAATCTTAATACACCATCTACTAAAGCAAATAATGTATCGTCACCGCCACGTCCTACGTTAAGGCCGGGATGGATTTTTGTACCACGCTGTCTATAAAGAATATTTCCAGCACGAACAAACTGTCCGTCAGCTCTTTTCGCACCCAATCTCTTGGATTCGGAATCTCTACCGTTCTTGGTAGAACCAACACCCTTCTTATGAGCGAAAAATTGAAGGTTCATTTTTAACATGATCTACACATCCTAATTCGTAATTACAAATCAGTATCACTAATATCGTTTACTGTGATTTTACCTGAGTAAGCTTGATATACTTCTGCGTATACTGCTTCTCAATTCCTCCCAGCCCCAAGGCTAAGGAATTTAACAATAAATTGGTGTTATTGCTGATTGGTGAAATCACATGAAATTCTATATATCCTTTTTTCTCATCTTGTTCCAAATGGAACCGATCCGAGGTAAAATTCTCAATAGAATTTATCGTATTGATTACTAAGGCTGAAACTGCGGCACACACAATATCACTACCATATTCCGAATAGTCAGCATGTCCCGACAACTTATACCCAGTAATCAGATTATCTGCATTTTTATAAATAGTTACTTGTATCATAACAAATACCTATGCATTATGCATTGATTTTTTCAATCTTAATTTTGGTAAATGGCTGTCTGTGACCATTTTTCTTATGGTATCCAGTTTTGCTCTTGTATCTGTAGACAACAATCTTTTTATTCTTGCCTTCTTCAACAACAGTTGCGGATACAGTCGCATTCGCTACAGTAGGGTTTCCTACTACTAACTTACCATTGTTAACTGCAAGTACTTGGTCAAAAGTAACAGTTTCTCCTGCTTCTAAACCAAGCTTTTCAACTTTAATGATATCGCCTTCCGCTACCTTGTATTGCTTTCCACCAGTTGCAATAATTGCGTACATACGGCACCTCCTATTATCATTACTCGCCAACTTCGGTGTCTAAAATTCAGATCTTAAACCTCGTTGTGCGGCACACTAAGTTATGTTAGCATACATTTTATCTTCTGTCAATATTTTTTCTTTTTTGTTTCCTCTTAATGTTAATTTATTTGTTTTGAACCATGTAAATATTTATTCATTTACAGTAACCTCTTTTACCTGCTCATGGAGGGGTTTTCGAACCTTTTTTCTTGTAATTTCTACTAAGCCTAAGGCCGTCATATCAACCAAGGTTGTCTTAATAGGATCTTTTTTTAAGTATTCATTAAATTCATGCATCAACAGTTCTTTATCCTTGGTCAACTCCAGATCGATAAAGTCAACAATGATGATACCAGAAAGATTGCGAAGACGAATTTGTTTTGCAATCTCCTTGGCCGCTTCCAGATTGATTTTTAAAAAGGTTTCCTGAACCTTCTTTTTTCCTGCCACAGCCTTACCGGTATTAACATCAATCACTGTCAGAGCTTCCGTAGGCTGTATCACCAAAGATCCTCCAGATTTTAACCAAACCATGGGGCGGATTGCATCACTTAATTTATCACGAATTCCATATAGATTTGTCAGGCTCAGCATGGGATCATCATAAAATCTAAGCTTACCTACATCCTCTGGCTGATACTTGGTTAAATAGTCCATGATGTGATCATGGAGTTCCTTATCATCGGTGACAATTTCTTCTACATTTTCCGTATAACCATCCCGAATATCACAAATATACTTGGCTGGTGTTTTATATATTAAGGAAAACCTGGTTTTATGGATACCGAATTTACGAATCTCTTCATATTGATGAATAAGCTTATGAATCTCCTCTATGATTCTTTCCTCTGGTATATAAGCAGCATTGGTTCGAATAATAAAACCATATTCTGGCTGGACAAAGCGATTTGCAATGGCTTTTAATCGGTTTCGTTCCTTATCATCGGTTATTTTAGAAGAAACACCGGTGGTTGTCTTTCCGTAGGTTAAGGCTACATATTTACCAGTAAAATTTATATTGCTACTAACCACTGGTGCCTTGGTCTTAACCTCTTCCTTTACAACCTGAACGATTAGCTCATCCCCTTGCTTTATTTTAACTTCTCTTAGCTTATTGTCCCCTGGGTTTGAAAGTTCATGGTTCACCATAATAGGAAAATGGTTTTCCGTAAGAGAATAATAACACATTTTACCGTCAGCAATTTCGATAAAGGCGGCATTAATATTTTTAACTATATTTTTAACCTTTCCCAGATAAATATTCCCTAAGATACTGGTGTCCTCGGATCGATTTAAAGATACCTGCACCATATCATTGCCCTCAAAAAAAGCAGAAATGATTCGACCGTCTTCTCTTGTGATTACTAATCTATTCATCATACGATTCTCCTTAGATTCTTTCCATATCTGATTCTCTTTTGCCTAGTGTGTCCCATTTATTCCCTATTATAAGTTTTATAAACTTAAGAATATTGTATATCGGAGTAAAGATCCAGAGGAAGTATCTTTCCATCTAGTCTAGTGTAAAGCTCCAGACGATGCACCTGAAAAGCAAAGGGCTGATATGCAAGGCCTAGATATTCAAAAAAGGCCTCCATAACCAACTCTGGCTTTAAATTGGCAACACTTCCGGTATCTACTTGCAGAAATACCTTGATTCCATTGTCGTAAAGATCCGCTTTGCTTTCCGGATTTTTTTCAAAATAATCTGGTACTTTCACAGTTTCATGAAGAACCTTAGATAGCTTATCCTGATAATCCTCCTGGGAAAATGCCACCAAAGATATCATGGGTTTGATATCTACCGCCTGTTCACTCTTCTTTGTTTTTTTAGTAATAATGATTTCCGCTTGTTTCATAAAGCCTTCAAAGGCTTTTATAAAATCCTCCTGACTTTGTATGGTCTCACTGATGGAATAACCATCCTTTAAAGATACCAAATAATCCGCAGAAGAGACCAAGGCCATGGCATGGATAATTTTCTGATTTACTTCTGGCTCCTTAAGGATTCGAAAATCAATAACCCGAAATCCTTCTGTTAAGACTCCATTGATTTTCTCTATCATTACTTCCGGTGCCTCACAGGACAACAAGGAAGCATCCAAATATTCTGCATCACTGGTCAGGCCTACCCCCAGAGGGGCAGCAAAGGACATAATCTGATGGGGACTAAACCCTTTGGAATATTCATTGTCCACATTGGCTCTTCGAAAGGCTTTCTGAAAATATCGCATCACATCCAAATGTCCGATAAATTTCATAGCACCATATTTTTGAAATTTAATTCTAACCTTCATGGCTAACCTCCATCATAGTTTGTCCGAAATCTTCTTCAAAGCAGACACCACCGCCAAATAACTTAGCACCGCAACCCATACAGTTTTGCCTACAATTGGGTGTTACTTTTTCAGACTTTGCCCGTTTGTATTCGTTATAGAGGAAGCGTTTTGTGACACCAGTATCGATAAAGTCCCAAGGGAAAATCTCCTCTTCACTGCGTTCCCTGCTATTGTAAAATGCAATATCAATTCCATTCATTTGGAATGCCTGCATCCATAAATCATATTTAAAATGCTCACTCCAAGAATCGTATAAACAACCTAATTTGTAAGCATCGTAGATCACCTTAGAAATTCGACGATCTCCCCTAGCAAAAACCCCTTCTAAAACACTGAGTTCTGCTTCATGCCAGTTGAATTTGATGCTCTTACGATTTCGTTGCTCATTAATCTTCTCTCTTAGGTATTTTTGCTTCTCCAAATACTCCTCACTGGTATCCATTCTCGACCATTGGAAAGGAGTAAAAGGCTTTGGAACAAAGAAAGAAGTACTGGTCACAATGTTTACCTTTCCATTTCTTTGATCCTTTGGAAGCTCATAATATTTTCTGGCAATCTTTTCCGATAAGGTAGCAATTCCTTCAATATCTTCAAAAGTTTCAGTCGGTAAGCCCATCATAAAGTAAAGCTTCACTCGATTCCAACCACTTTGAAATGCCTTCCCTGCTCCTTCAAGAATTACTTCCTCCGTAAGTCCTTTATTAATTACATCTCTTAATCTTTGAGAACCTGCCTCTGGGGCAAAGGTGATGCTACTCTTTTTAATGTCCTGTACCTTACTCATCACATCCAGAGCGAAGGCATCAATACGTAGAGATGGTAGGGAAATGTTAACCCCTTTGGAACCGAATTCTTCGATTAAAAAGTATACCAATTCCTGAAGTTGTGAATAATCACTAGAACTTAAAGAACTTAGGGAGATTTCTTCATGTCCCGTAGAACGAAGCATCTCATAAGCACATTTTTTTAAATATTCCAAACTTCTCTCTCGATTGGGTCGATAAATCATACCTGCCTGACAGAATCTACAGCCCCTGATACAGCCCCTTTGGATTTCCAATACCACACGATCCTGGGTTGCCTTGATAAAGGGAACCAGAGGTTTTGTAGGGTAAAATGATTCGCTTAAATCCATGTCCACTTGCTTTTTCACCTTGTCCGGAACTAAGGGATTGTTCTTTACGAAACTTTCAATGGTATTATCTTCCTTATATTTTACATCATAAAAAGCAGGCACATAGATTCCTCTCACCTGTGCTACCTGCTCTAAATATTCTTTTCTGGTTTTTCCTTCTTTTTTGCATTGCTTATAAATATCTAGCAGTTCATTATAAGCCACCTCCCCTTCTCCGATATAGAAGATATCGAAGAAATCAGCAATGGGTTCCGGATTATAAGTACAAGGTCCACCACCAATAACAATAGGATCCTCCTCCGTACGATCCTTTGCATAAATTGGTATCTGGGACAGTTCAAGAATCTGCAAAATATTGGTATAACACATTTCATATTGAAGGGTTATACCCAAGAAATCAAAATTCTTCACTGGATCCTGACTTTCCAATGCAAATAAAGGTATATTCTTCTCCCTCATGATTTGATCCAAATCAACCCAAGGGGAATACACCCTTTCACAATAAGTATCATTTCTACGGTTTAATATATCGTAAAGTATCTGTATTCCTAGATGAGACATACCGATTTCGTATACATCAGGAAAACACATACAGAATCTGATATCAATCTCATCAAGATTCTTAACCTGCATATTTACTTCCCCGCCGATATACCTGGCAGGTTTCTCCACAGTTAGTAATATTTCATCCGAAAGTGCTAATTTTCTCATTGTTTCGGTCCTTTCATTCATTTCTAAGGGCTATTATAACTGAAATAAAATGAAATTACAACGAACAATGAAAGTTCTAATTACTTTAACCAAGTGACAATGATATTTTCCAGAGCCTTTAGGGTATCTTTACCGGTCACATACTCCCTTACTTTTTCAAAGGTAAATTCTCCAATCTTTATTTCAAATTTATCAATAATAAAAACTGCAAGAAATATTACAATGGCACAAACGGTTCGAATAATCAAAGCACGAAAGGATGCCAACTCCTGGGGTGTTTCCCCCTGCTCGTTCATTTCCTCGGTATAGGTATTTTCCCCAAACAACCTAAGACGATTGACTTTTTTCTTCTCCGTCAATGACTTTTTTCCATCGTTTTGTTCAGCTTCTTGATAAGCATAGATGGGATGGCTAGTCTGGGTAATATTTAATTGTCTTAGGCATGCTTCCCTTGCCTGGCGGATATATTCTGCTCGGGATAAGGTAGGCTGAGGGTTATAGTATTCATAACTTTCATTCATTGTATCCTTGGTTTCTTCTACGCTGGTTTCTCCCAAATCCGAATCCTGATCCAATCTATTGGCAGGGTATAATTCAGGATGACTTTCCCGACTAATGATTTCATTTCCCTGTTCATCCTTCGACATTCTTCCTGTGGAAAATAAATTCTGATTAATATTATTGGATAGATTCTGTTCTATTTGAAAATACATCTTATCTTCTAAATTGGTATCCATAGCAGCCACCTCTCTACTACAAAATATGCTTGTTTCCTTATTTCATTATATTGAGGATGGATGCTAGATATTACAGATATGTAGATAAGTTACTAGATTCCTTTCCCATTCTTTAGATAATGAACTGCTAGCTGGGTACGATGTTCCAGACCGGTTTTCTCCAAAATGGTACTTATATAATTTCTTACGGTGCCATTGGTAATAAATAACTTCTCGCAAATCTCCTGATTGGATAATCCTTCAGCAACTAACTCTACAATCTCTAACTCCCTGGGAGATAACATGGCTTCAAAAATATTCTTCTGACCCATAGGATCCTTTGTTACTCTGCTGCGTATAAACTCCAGGATATCCGCTTGAAATACGGTACCACCAGCATGGACAACCCGTAGGGCGGATAGAATACCTTCGGCAGGACTATTTTTTAAGATATAGCCAATGACTCCCGTCTTAAGAGCACGGAGAATCAACTCCGGCTCATCAAAGGTTGTTAAAAGTAAGGGTACGGATAATTTTTCTTCCATTATAATCCCTGCTGCCTCAATTCCATCCATCAAAGGCATTCGGATATCCAATAAGGTAACATCCGGACGTAAATTTCTAGCCATCTCTACCGCTTTTCTTCCCTCCGGAGCTGCCCCCAGAAACTCCATATCCTCCTGGGATTCGATAATCATTTTTAACCCTTCCCGAATAATGGCATCATCATCTGCTATTAAAACTCGAATCATACTAGACTTCCCCCATTTTCACTTTCATCATGATACCTGT
>DUNZ01000071.1 GCA_012839085.1 Clostridiales bacterium | reverse complement strand
TACCTTATCATATACATCCTGTAATTCATCAGACATACGGTTAACTACTATAATATCACTTATCTTCTTAAACTCATCCATATCCCTTATAACTCTAGAATTATAAAGGTGCTCTTCATTCAATGTAGGCTCATATACAACAACTTCTATACCCTTAGCCTTGACCCTCTTCATGACACCCTGAATGGATGACTGCCTGAAATTATCAGAATCTGCTTTCATAGTTAAGCGATATACTCCGACAGTCTTAGGCTGTCTCTTAATAATCATATCGGCTATATGATCTTTTCTGGTTCTATTGGTATCTAATATGGCAGACATAATATTTTGTGGTATATCTGCATAATTAGCAAGCAGTTGCTTTGTATCCTTAGGTAAGCAGTAGCCACCATATCCAAATGATGGATTATTGTAGTGATTACCTATACGTGGGTCTAAGCATACTCCCTCTATAATCTGTTTAGTGTCTAATCCACGGACTTCTGCATATGTATCAAGTTCATTAAAATATGCAACACGGAGTGCTAGATATGTGTTAGCAAATAGCTTAATAGCTTCAGCTTCAGTAGGGTTGGTGTATAATACAGGAATGTCCTTCTTAATCGCGCCATTCACTAAAAGACTTGCAAATTTCTCAGCTCTCTCAGACTGTTCGCCAACAATAATTCTAGAAGGATAAAGATTATCATATAATGCCTTACCTTCCCTTAAAAACTCAGGCGAGAATATAATTTTATCTGTATCAAACATCTTTTTAACACTCTCAGTATAGCCAACTGGTACAGTAGATTTAATAATCATAATGGCATCAGGATTAATAGAAAGGACATTAGCAATAACAGCTTCAACTGTTCTTGTGTTAAAATAATTCTTATCAGGATCATAATTTGTAGGTGTAGCTACAACATGACATAAGAAAATTAATAAAAGTAAAAACACTTAATAATACATCCATATATCCATAAACTTCAGACACATGACTGGCCGCATCATTTGCATTACTAATAGCTGTTTTGTTGTAATCTATGGCATTTTGCCTACAAATATCTTTTAATTTAGTAAGTATCGTATTCTGAATTTCATTACTTCCATTAATATAGAAATAGGTCGGTAATGTTAAGCCAAAGGTTTCTTTGGTATATCCTATAGTATCAAGATTTTCCTCTGTTATCTTCAAAGCATTAAATAATGCATCACGATCCATATATACATATGAGTTCATAACTGCATCTTGTATTAAGATTTCGTGATTAGCTACAATATCTGCCACATGCATTTTCATGGGAAACACCTGGCCTACAGGAGATACAAAGACACTTTCACCAATATTTACCGAGCAGCGTTTTGCCAAGTTTTGTGCTAGTAAAACATCATTTTGTGTTAATTCTATATAAATTCTTTTCCCTGTCTGATACAAAACCAACAGCCAGATCCCCGTGATTTAACTCTCTTCCATAACTTGATGCATAACTCTCTCTCCCTACAGACACCATCTGTATAATTGATACAAGGGCAGTAGATATCATCAGTCCAAACTCACATAGAATAATTAAAACTCTTTGTTTTCTCACACATGGTAAATAAATATTTCGTAATAATTTTAACATGTAGAAGCCTCCCCCACCCATGTAAACCTATGATCTAAACCTTTTATATGATCATCTGCACTTATATCCAATTTTTTTAAGCCAGTCTTCCCCAGTTAAAATATTTATATCAGGATCATCTTGGTACTCTTTAAATATGTTAAGATTAGGATGTTTATATACTTTCCCCTTATCATTAGTTGTTATCCAATACTCTCCTTTAGACACTTTTGCTATTGCAATAAGTTCACATTCACCTAAATCTTTTTGTCTAAAGCTTGATTTTATTATTTCTTCTTTAGTTAATTTACCCTCTTCAATCATCTTACTTAAATATGTTGGTTCTGTCATCCATCCATAAAATCTTGATCTGATTTTTTTAAATTCCTCCGTTGCACCGTCTATATCTGATAAATCAAACCTTGTAATTACGCAAAATACCGATTTTTTATCAGATAAAATTCTAACAGAATTATATATTTCTTTTGTGGATTCATCTTCTTTTTCTCTATAATAGCCTGGCTCAAGTTCGTTTAATATTGTTTCCGTGATGCATATATCATTACATTTATTCTTACAATATTGTGCCACAGCAAATATGTTAGAATTAATAACATGAAAAAATATATTTGCATCTAATAAATACTTCAATTATCTATTTCTATTCCATTTCTAAGTTTTATTGCATCGGCTGTGGCTTTTCCGATCTTTTTCAATTCAATCAATTTGTCTAATCTTTCTTCAAGGACAACATAAGGTTTTTTTAATTGTTGATATTCTGGCAAATTCGGATTAGGTACATAAAAATCTTCATCAAAATATTTAGATATCTTCATTCCCAAACTTTTGTCTATTTCATTACGAATTTCTTTATATTTATTTAATTGATAGTCTTTATATAATATTTTTCTCAAAACCATCTGAAAGCTTAAGCAATATTTATGGCATAAACCATTTATATAAATAGCTAACTCTTTTCTTTTATCTATATTAAGAAGATCTTTTTCACATATATCATGATAATCTTGAACAATTAATTTTTCTGGATATAGTAATTCAGAAGCAAAATTATTAGCTTCACCTTCTATTGACTCCTGTATATTCAAATTACAATCAATATCTGAAATGTTTTGTCCCCTATGTAAAAACCAATGACCTAATTCATGTGCTAAAGTAAAGTTTTGGTGCCCTATTGGCCTTTGATAATTTATACATATAACTGTCAAGTTATTATCACCATATCCTATGAAACCGGATAACTTGTTTATATTTTCTTTAAATAGTAGCAATCCATGCTTGTCCGCACATTCTTCTTTCTCAAATAGCAAAAAAAGATTGCCAGGGAACTCGTCTATATTAAAGGTTTCCCTGGCAATATTAATTGAATCTTGAATTTTTTCTATCAAAGCCAACACCTCTCCCCCTTAGTTCTCTTCTGCTAATATCTCATTTACAAAAATAAAATCTTTAATATAATCTTGAATTTTAACCTTTACGTTTCTTGAATCTTCTGTATCATTTCCTCTATTCATAGTATTTACCAAAAAGTCATTATTACGAACTTTTTCATCATAAAAATATTCAGGTTTACAATGCAATACATTACTAATAAGTAACAAATCAAGCTCATCAATTTCCTCTAGTGCTATCTTGTTTCTAATAATATCATCTATTTCTGAAGGTTCCATAAATGTCTTATATGCTAACTCTTCTATAGTTATAGCTAACAGTGACATTCTTTCTTGTACGTGTTCACCTATATATAACATCTCAAGTACCTCCCTTTTATAGATTAATTAATCTGTCTCCTAAAAAATTTTTGTTAATATTTTGTTTCTATGGTTATATATATATTATCACAAAATAAGGGAAATGATACATTTATCTACTTTTCGAACAAAATTCTCCCTAATAAACTTCTAGAATTCTTCTTTATGAAGCCATGAAGTATATATTGTTGCATAAAAATATTAACACATAATATGGTAAATTACAACAATTACTTGCATAGATGGTCTAATACATTTATATATTCTTTATTTTCATTACATTAACTCAATTCATTAAACCCTGGTTATTAGTGATATATATTGATATTTTGCTCTTTTTGCAATATATGTTAAAATAAGGTTACAATAAAATTCTTATATTGGTATACTAATTCGAAAGGAGAATCTCTTATGGCTAACATTAAATATATAGGTAACGATACAAAAAAACTTATAAGAGGTAAAATACATATCAAAGAAGGTAACCAGACTGGATGTGGTGCTATAATAAATGACAATCCAGAAGATTGGGTATCAACTAATGAACCTGTAACTTGTGAAAAGAACGGTTGCAAATAAACTCTATAACAAAGTTAAAACAACCCAAAAACTACATCAAACACCAATATAAGAATTTTATTATATGAAGTACATCTTCTAATTTAAAGCTAAAAATGCCTTTGGAACTTTAAATATGTTATTAAACAAGTATAAAATCCTAAAGCTGGATTAGCCATGTCTAAGTAGATCATACTTGAGAGAAGAAAGCATCAATTGGACGCACTCATATCCACCGAACTTGTCTTCATAACTGATTAGATTAGAAATTGCATTATACAAACTATTAAGGACATTAAAATCACCACTTATGGTAACCCCTGTCATATACTCAGTTACATTTACTCTAATCATATAAGTATCCCTAATCATATGTAACTATCTGATTATACAAATCATTTTCTTATAACATTTATCAGTAATATCCCAACCAATGATCCAGCACTATCTATAAGTACATCCCTTACTTCTCCACTTCTGCCCGGGACAAATACCTGATGCAACTCATCACTTATGGCATATAAGACACATATAAGTAATGCCAGTATAGTAATGTTAAGTTTTGATTTATTGCCATTATATAATCCGTTAGCAACTAAAATTCCTAAAACTAGATAGATGCCAAAATGAGCTCCTTTTCTTATAATAAAGTTAAGGTTTACTTGGCTTGGCTTAGTCTCTGGAATTATCTCTTGGATTATAACAGCAATCTTCTCTGTAATACCTGTACTTAATTCGCTTGACTCAGTAGCTGGTTGGTGTGAGAAAAAGAATATTATGGCCATCCAGAGTATTATGAGAGTCCATGAAAGTAT
>DUNZ01000070.1 GCA_012839085.1 Clostridiales bacterium | reverse complement strand
TAAAATCATTGGCAATAATTTCAAAATTTCCGTTTACATATCTGGCCACATAGGGATTCCCAGTAATATAGCCGGAATCTGCAATAATCATTTCTCCTTCATCTGTAAAAACTATATTACTTATGGTGTCTAATCCATCTGCAAAGACCTCTATGGAATAACCAGGGGGTAGGAGAATATCATCTGGATTTAGATACCTAGAAGTTCCTTCGTTAATTTGATGATGTTTTAGCATGGCATATATACCTTCCTTTTTTCCGGAAAACCAGAATTTAGCTTACTATATTATATTCCATCTCACTAAATAAATTAATAGTTCCTTACCTTCAACAGCATATCATTAAGATCCATGATATCTTTTTTAACTGCATTTTCCTTTGGTATTATCTATCAAGGTTATTATAAAATATATTCAATTAAACTTATTACTGATTATAATCAAATAAACTTATTACTGATTATAACCAAACTAACCTATTACTGATTATAATCAAACAAACCTATTACTGATTATAATCAAACAAACCTATTACTAAATATAATCATCAAACTTATTACTGATTATAATCAAACTAACTTATTACTGAATATAATCAAAATGGTCACAAAAAGATAGTTATCCCAGAAATTATCCTCTAGGACAACTATCTTTTTAATAAACACCTATTAATTATAAGCTATATTCAGTACAATGCATCATTGTTTTCCAGAGACAATTACACGAATTGCCACGGTCTTTGTTTTATTATTATATAGCTTGATTCTTACAAATACGAATGCCCGTCCTTCACTAATAGCAGTTATATTGCCATCCTGATCCACGGTAACAACATTTTCATTAGAAGATCGGAAAGACACGGTCACAGCTCCTACCACACTGCTAGAAGTTTCATTTTCAAATGAATCTACCTTTTCTAAGGTTACTGGTAGGGAAATCTCAACTCGTTCCTTTGAATTAGTATGATTAAGTTCCACCGATTCTGGTGATACCTTGATCTGCTCTCGTAATGACATATATATTCTACTATCTGCCTCTTCAGGTAGAATTACATAATCTGAACAATAATGCAAATTCAAATAAATATATCCATCCTTATCAATTTTATAATTTGAGCTGAAAGGAATTGTCTCTAACATTCCTAATTCTTCATTATAATGATATAGGTATACCCTGATATTATCTCCCTTGTTCTTATCTACAAGGTGACCTACATAGACCTTAAGCTCAGCTTGAGCAGGTAGTAATCCCTGGTGATTAAATCGAATGATAATACCATCCAAATTGTTATTAGTACCATATTTATTGATTAAGGCACTGATTTTACCCTCCTGTTCCACTTTTTCCACAGATAAGGATAAATTAATGGCATCCATCTCCCTTGCGTTATTATGGTATCGATTCCATAAATCTTCACCAGTGAAACTCCAAGTATATAACTCCAAGTCATTTTCGTCTTTAACAGTGATTTGAATATCCTTTTTACCCTGAGATGCCAATTCCAGTAATTTAGTACTTAACTCAATATTGACATTGATTCTTTCATTCATAGGAAGCTTAGATGGTATGCTTACCGAAACATGAATGGATGCAATATCATTATTTTCAAACTGCCCAAGGATATGGTCTGTGGCAAGAGGAACTCGAAGATCCAGGGATATCTCCTTTGATATTCTTTCATCGAACCGCCTATCAATCTCTTCTTCATTAAGTTGAACCCATGCTTCTATACTATCCTCCAGAATTATATAGGAGATTGTTCCTGAAGCCTGATCTTCACTCGCTTCCAATTCCTCCACGACTGGAGTTGGTGTAACAATGGGTGGAACCGCTTCAGGAGTTGGTGTTATTATTGGTTCCTCAGGTTCCGGGGTTGGAGTTATCGTCGGTTCCTCAGGTTCCGGGGTTGGAGTTATCGTTGGCTCCTCAGGTTCCGGGGTTGGAGTTATCGTCGGTTCCTCAGGTTCTGGGGTTGGAGTTATCGTCGGTTCCTCAGGTTCCGGGGTTGGAGTTATCGTTGGCTCCTCGGGTTCCGGGGTTGGAGTTATCGTTGGCTCCTCAGGATCTGGGGTTGGCGTTATCGTCGGTTCCTCAGGATCTGGGGTTGGAGTTATCGTGGGTTCCTCAGGATCTGGGGTTGGAGTTATCGTGGGTTCCTCAGGATCTGGGGTTGGGGTGATATCTCCGGTTTTATACAAATAGAAATCATCTAAGGTACCCCAGCCTCCAGGTGCACATTGAATGGAAGCACCAATTGTAAGCTGACCATGTTCCACCAGTATATTTTCAATGGTGGGGTTAGACCACTCTGCCCAGCCACTAACCGATGTAGACTCCATCAGTTTCTCACCGTCTACAATAACATAGATGAACATATTGGAATCATCCCCGGCATCTCCCCCTTGAATCCATAAATTATAATTATATATTCCTGGCTCTAAACCAGATATGGTTTGTTCTACCTTAAAGTTTACATCCTTGTCAGACCAGAAATGCAATGAATAATTTCCTGATTTGGCATCGACTTTTTTCATTTGAAAATTAGCATGAGGGCTTACTCCTTCTGGATAAATTATTTCCCAGACGCTCCGATCTTCCTCCTCAAATCCAGGATTCACTACAAAGTTTTTTGGCTTTATATGAAGGGTACAAGTAACACGATTGAATTCCATGGCCATGCCTTTGATATGGTAAACACCCACGCCCCCTTGGAGGGCGATCTGGATATCTTCATCATCCCATTCAACTGGTACAAATTCCTGACTACCATCATTGAAAATAGCTTTTATCGTAGTAGGAAGTTCGATTGCTTCTCCATGGTTAATACTAATCTCAATATTCTCTATGCTATCAATACGTCTCCTGGCCACCGCCCCGGTATTAACATACTTAAATACGTATAAGGAGGCTAAAGGATGTCCTTTGAAATCAAACAAGGCCTGATTATCCCAGGAACTTCCTCCATACCATTTTCCAGCATCATCTGAATCATATTCCGCTGCATAACTAGAAGCCCAGCCAGATCCATATTCCTCCCATAACCTCTTATTATTTTCTAATTCATCGGCTGTGCCTACAGGAATCCATGCAGGCTCCCAGTAAAACACTCCAATACCATTGGGACCCACATCAGATACTGCCTGTATTACATCTCTTACTGCATTTGCCTGCCCTTGAACGGTTGCTGGATAAAGACCCAAGCTGGAAGACTCCGAGATAGTATTAGAATGACCATCACCATCTTCAAGGGTATAAGCATAGGATGTTTCAGCTACCAAAACCTTCTTTTGATAGTTATTTGCTATATTCTTTAAGACCGTAGTTAAATTAGCTAAAGTACCATGCCAGTAAGAATAGTAGGAACTTGCAAATACATCATAATCCACATGATGTTCTTCTAAGATTCTTGCATAATATTCATATCTTCCAGAGCTTTCAGGGTTTGTAAAATGTAGAGCTACTAAGATATCTTTACCTGTTTCTATGCTTATTTCTCGAACTGCTTTGCTTCCTGAACGAAATAAGGAACATATATTGTCCCAATCTTTCTCCCCACAGAAAGCATTATTGGTTTCATTACCTATTTGAACCATGCCAACATCAATACCTTCTGCCAGCAATCTTTGAAGTGAGGATCTGGTATAGGTATATAATGCCGCATTCTTTTCCTCAAGATTCATTACACTCCATGCCTTAGGTGCCTTTTGCTTGCCCGGATCAGCCCAGAAATCAGAATAGTGGAAGTCCACTAAGAGTTTCATTCCATGTAAGGTTGCTCTTTTACCTATTTGAACCGCCGTATCTATATTACAGTTACCGCCACCATAGCCCTTGTCGTCTGCGTTAAAAGGATCGTTCCATACACGTACCCTAATATAATTGACCCCAGCATCCGCAAGAGTTGCAAAAATATCTTCTTTATTTCCCTCTTTATCATAAAAATCTACCCCACTTGCTTCAAGGGAAATAATGCTGGACAAATCAACTCCTTTTATAAAATCCTGGGATAGTCCTTCCACTCTTTCTACAAAGATATCCGCCATTACTGGATCAGGAATGACAGAAGGAGGACCATCTAATTTATATAAAACAATATCGTCAAAATCACCCCAATAAGAAGATGCTATATTTCCACTAATCTTTATAAGAGCATTTCCACCTTGCTCAACTGAAAACTTCTCACTTTCAACGGTTATCCAATTATCCCAACCCATGGTTATAATTGGAGTTTCCTGACCAGCTACACTTAATGTTAAACCTGAATTCATAGGAGCTCCAGATGTTTTCATAACAACTTTATATACACCAGCTTCTAAGCCTTCTACATTTTGAAACATAAGAAATTCTTTTTCTTCTGTATTATTCCACAGATTAAAGGTATAGCTAGTATTATTGGTTGCGTAACTATCCATACGTACTTGATAACCGGCATCTTCATCCATTGGCTCTTGCAAACTTATAACCCAGTTTGAGCTATCACCGGTTTCAAAATCACCATTTGGTATATTTATCTTTATGGGTTTTTCCTCTTCCTGATTACCCTCTTCCATCTTTATTAATGTAATATCATCAAGGTATCCCCAGGCATCAGGCTCACCCAGAATATGTACTCCAATGAAGTAATCCCTTACATCTTCCGTAACTACCAGTTCATCCAAAGTGAAGCTATCCCATTGATTCCACCCGCTGGTTTTAATGGCTGAACCGCTGACAGCAATTGCTGAACCTGTGCTAGCATTGGCAGAATCTATTAAGGCATTGGCATAAAATTTTACTTCAGCGCCTTCACCCATAACCTTACCCGTCAATGTATAAACCCCTTCCGAAAGATTGTTTACCGTCTGATTAATCCATATCTCTTGGGAACTTTCTGCTTCATTACTAACCCAAAAATTCAAACCGTAATCCCCTGAGGTTCCTGTAATATAAGAATTGGATGCATATTCATACCAATTCAATTCAACATTATCCCAATCACATTCGAAATTCCAACCTCCTTCATCGCCCCAAATATCCTTTTCAAATCCCCCATTTATTATGTAGTTTTCCTTGCTTTCCTCTTCTTTGGCTTCTGTCACATGGTAGTTAAACCCAGGAATACTTAAGATAAGAGCCATCAGTACTCCAATGAATTTTTTACACTTATATAACCTTTGATTCTTCATAAAAGCTCCTCCTTAAATTAATACGAAATTCCCCTTTATCAAGTATAATCTAAGTGTCCGCAAGCTGATCTAAAGTCTCATATCACCCCCAACCAACAAAGCGAAAGAATATTGCGCAACCGTTTGCATTATTAATATTATAACACAGTTATTTTAAATATAATATTGAACATTTTAACAATAATTAACTGATATTTTCGTTGACTTGTATAATTTTAACATTTAATTTCCGTAATTTTGAGCAAACTTGTTGCGCATATTCTTAAAAATTAAATCTCTCATGGTTATCTATGCTATGGATACACCGAATCAATGATACCTGCCCCTAAACATTCATCCCCTTGATAAAAGACAACAAATTGTCCCGGCGTAATTGCCCGCTCTGGCTGATCAAAATATACATCACAGGAATGATCGGATCCTAATTTTATTGTCACTCCTCGATCTGGTTGACGATAACGAAATTTTGCCATACATTTAAACTCTTCTGGTGGTGTCTTACCAGTAATCCAATGAAGGTTCGTGGCCTTAAGCCCCTTAGAGTAAAGGGCTGGATGATTGCTCCCTTGAGCCACATAAAGAACATTTTCTTTCAAATCCTTATCTATTACAAACCAAGGCTCTCCCGTGCCATATTTCTGAATCATCATACCTTTCCTTTGTCCAATGGTATAATACATTAGCCCATCATGCTTGCCTACCGTTTCACCGGATAAGGTCTTAATAATACCAGCTTGCGCCGGTAGATAATTTTTAATAAAATCCTTAAAATTTCTCTCACCAATAAAACAAATACCCGTACTTTCTTTTTTATATGCTGTTTCAAAGCCTTCTCTTCTGGCAATCTCTTTAACCTGGACTTTCATCATATGGCCAATTGGAAATAACACCTTTGAGAGTTGCTGCTGATCCAACATACATAAAAAATAAGTTTGATCTTTGTTGGGATCCACACCTTTTAATAAGCGATAAGAACCATTTTCATAATGAACTCTAACATAATGGCCCGTAGCTATAAAATCCGCCCCCAGGGTCATAGCATAATCTAAAAATGCTTTGAATTTAATTTCTTTATTACACAAAACATCGGGATTGGGTGTTCGACCTTTCTTTAATTCATCTAAAAAATAAGCAAATACATGATCCCAATATTTTTGTACAAAATTTACGGTATAAAAAGGGATGCCAATGGCTTCACATACCCTTCTTGCATCCTCAGCATCCTTGGTTGCACTGCATTCCCCAAATTCATTTTTTTCATCCCAGTTCTTCATAAAGATGCCTATTAACTTATATCCCTCTTCCTTTAATAAATAAGCTGCTACAGAGGAATCCACTCCTCCTGACATGCCAATCACAACCGTAGTATCCTTGGGTTTCAAATTTTTAGGGTTTATGGTTTGAATCATGGTATTTCTCCTTGTTTAAAATCATTGGATTACCATTATTATGGGGACATTTCATGGATTTATGTAAAAAGGTTCTTTTGCGAAACATTTCACAAAAGAACCTTTCTATCTTACATTTCCTTGAGATTTGCATCTCTTTCTTTATCCAGTAAAATTTTGCTATATTCTATTTATTTTTAGTGCATGAATTTGCACTTCCATTTAATTATAAAGCAATATTTACTTCGCTTAATATTACTCTTCATAACAAATGATCGGTGTTCCCTCTTCTATGTACTCAAAAATAATTTTTGCCAGATATTTTGGGGCATTAACGCAGCCATGGGATCCCCTAGTTTTATATATTTGCCCACCAAAAGAACTCCTCCAACTGGCATCATGTAGCCCAATGTTTCCATAAAAGGGCATCCAATAGGTTACACCTGCTTCATATCCTGGACCTGTTAAGGTTACATCTTTTTGCTTGTAGTTTAATAAAAATGTTCCTGTCATCGTAGGATGGCCTCGATTGGGATTCCCAGTAACCACAGGACCTTCCGTTATTAATTTTCCATTCAAATAAAACCATAGATGCTGCTTCGTAATATTAATTTCTACATAGGTGTTTCCAATATCCCCATTTTCATCTCTAGTAGCTGCCCTTTGTTCATAAATGGGTTCTCTTTCTATGACCTTACCTTCTTTGATGGTTTCTATGATGGCATCAATTTCTGCCTTCTCATCTATTTTCCATCCATAGGTTCCACCCCTGACTTCCACCATCTTACCCGTAGAGCTCATAAATTTTCTTACAGATCCAACCGTATCATATTTATTACAGAAATCTTTTACAAACTTCTCAATGGCAACCCTATTAATCACCACATCAATATTTTGATTGACATTCAACCATCGATGAAGCATCTTACCATCCAAAGTTATTTTTTTGTCACCGATCCTATAATGAATTACAGAAGATACATATTGCTCTAATAATTTCTTGGTCTGAGCCGTCTTTTTAGATTGCAAAGTATAAGGAGGATTTTCATAACAATGATTCTGGTCTAAATCAAGTATCTTACTTCCTTCTTTAATATATAATTGAATTTTATTATTAAGTATCTCCAGATTAAGCTTATTCCCATAGACTTCTTCTTGCAATTCATAGATACCATTCTTATATTTAAATTTAACATTTCGTGGTTCGATGGGAATTTTATTTAAGCACGCTAATTTGCTAATCTCTTCCCTTAATTTTTCTTCATCAAATACAAATAAATTCTCAATATCATATCTTTGTTCCTTAAACAAAGACACAATCCAGTAAAATGCTTTTTGCCTCTGGAATACCACACTAATATTGATTTTATCATTATACTTAAGTCCCATATCTTCACCAGAAATACTTTCTCTTTCCCCATCCCTATCTATTAGTATCAATTCATAATCCTTAACATAATTCCTAAGCTTTCGATCTGCTGACTTGTAATCTTTTAGGGAAAGACTACATCCATTAATTACGGTGTTAAAAAACAAATGATTCGTAAAGTACAAAGCAATGATTAAATATAAGAATACTATGGAAGCAATCCATATAATGATTTTTTCTATTACCGCCCTCTTTTCTAAGCTACTCATATTGATAAAATCCATAATAATCCTTGCCTACTTTCATAATAACTGCATTTTATCCTAACTAAGTTATCTTATGTGAATTCAATCACTTTTAGAAATAGGCTCTTGTACAAAGTTGAAAGGGAATAAATAAAAAACATATTAACAATACTAATTTTAATGGAAATATTTTACATTGGAGGCATTGGAAATGAACGAAGGGTTGGTTGTACTAGTTAGGGGAATCATCGGTTTTTTTACACTTCTAATACTTGCTAGAATTTTAGGCAAAGAACAAATTAGCCAGCTTACTTTTTTTGATTACATTACAGGTATAACCGTTGGTTCCATAGCATCCGAGCTAACGGTTGATCTTTCTAGTAGGGCATGGCCCCATTGGGTCGGACTAATCACTTGGATGGCATTAACTTACTTAGTTCGTGTGATTACATTAAAATGGAGGTATCTGGCCAAGGTTTTGGAAGGTGAACCGACCATTGTTATTATGAAAGGAAAGATTATGGATGATGTCTTAAAGAAAATGAATTTTAGGATTTCTGATGTTTTAGAACTTTTAAGAAATAAAGACATTTTTGATTTAAATGAAGTAGAGTATGCTATTTTGGAATCCAATGGTGAATTATCGGTTTTAAAAAAAGCAGAATATTTGCCCCTTACCCCTAAGGATATGAATATAAAAGTTACATCCTCTGGCATAAGTACCGAATTGATATATGACGGGGTTCTTATAGAAGAAAATCTAAGACAAATGAATAAGGATAAAAAATGGCTTATGGGTGAACTAAAAAAACATGGTATTAAAGACGTTTCCGAAGCATTTTTAGTTACTTTAAATGATGCTGGTAGCTTATATGTTGATAAATATCAAGATAAAACAAAAAAGGTAAAGGACATCGGGGATTACAAAGGTCCTTTTTAGGAGGTAGAATATGAGAAAATTCTTAATTATAACTATTCCAATTGTTGCTTTGGCATTGTTTGTTTGCATTATGCTAAGTGGAACTTTCCTAAAAACTTCGTTGGAGCATAAGGATGACTTTCCTATGAAAATAGAAAGTTTAATGGAAGATATTAAAAACGAGGATTGGGACTCAATTGTTACTAAAATTGATGAATTGGAAGGTATGTGGAACAAAATAATACATCGGATTCAATTTGGTTCAGAACGAGAGGAAATCAATGATCTCAGTAAAAATATAGCCCGATTGCGTGGTGCTGCTCAAGCGAAAGATAGGACTTCTTCTTTAGTAGAATTATCAGAAGCATATCACCACTGGAAAAACATTGGAAAGTAAGTAATAGCCGCAGGTAGTCTCTAATATGCTACCTACGGCTATCTCTCTTCTTATAAGAACAGTAATAAACTTAATGCCATGACTGCCATTCCTGAGATGAGGCCATAAATTGATAAATGGTGCTCCCCATATTCTCTCGCAGAAGGTAACAATTCATCCAAGCTTATATATACCATGATACCTGCGACAGCAGCAAAAATTAAACCAAATACAGTATCGTTGAAGAAGCGATACAAAAGTAAAAACCCAACAATTGCCCCGATTGGTTCCGATAATCCTGAAAGCAAAGACCATTTAAATGCTTTTCTCCTACTTCCCGTTGCATAAAATAAAGGAACAGCAACTGCTATACCTTCAGGTATATTATGAATAGCGATTGCTACTGCAATGGGAATTCCTAAATTTGGATCGCTAAGGGCTGCAGTAAATGTTGCTAAACCTTCAGGGAAATTGTGAATAGCAATGGCTAAGGCTGTAAACAAGCCCATCCGCATAAGGTTGTTTTTGTGTTCTTCACTATTCCCATCCATCTCTTCCACCGTATGTACCTCATGGGGATTTTCTGTAGATGGTATTAATTTATCTATGACAGCAATAAAAAGTATTCCAAAGAAAAATCCACCAACCGTAGCCCAAGTTCCAAGAACATCACCTAATTCTGATGTTAAGGCATCTTTTGCTTTCACAAAAATTTCAACAAAGGAAACATAAATCATCACCCCTGCCGAAAATCCTAATGCCAGGGATAAGAATTTTTTATTTGTCTTTTTTGTGATTAAAGAAAGTAAGCTGCCAATTCCAGTTGAAAGACCCGCAAAAAGTGTTAATACAAATGCAAATAATATATTTGACCAGTCCATAATTTCACCTCCGAATTACCATATTAAATTACTATATAGAATTACATTTCATTTTTATTTATATACCTTTGTTTTCATAATAATCTTCATAATAATAATTATCATTATTATATTTGAAAATTGCTATCTGGTCAAATAATTTATAATTATTTTTAAATTTATCTCTAAATTATTTAACCCTATAACCATACCCAAAGCATATTTTTTTAATCCCTATAAAACAAACTGCTACCATTTCGTTCTTCATTCAACTCCCAGATCCATTTAACTCGTACCAAACCTTTTCCCATCCTCCGTGATATCCACCCCAAAAGGTGTCTCGTTTTTCCAGTTAATAATATTCTCTTTCATAATTATAAATGCTCCTTTCTTGGCAATTTTTTAGCACTTCTATTTCACGAGAAAAACAGAGGTAATAAAAAACGCCCCATAAGGAGCTATTATCACCCTCATCGATGTTAGCATTACCACCTTACATTCATGCAGGTTGGTGCATGGTCATCGAGCTAACCCTCTACCATAACTCTTGATAAGAAGTACTTGTTAATTTTTATATATAAATGGTAACACGATTAATGAAATTATGCAATGTTTTATACTAATTTTATGTATTATTTTAGGTACAAGATCAAAGATATTATGAAAATTACAATTATCATGAATAGACATCCCAATTTAATATTTCCCTTTTGAGGTACTTGGGAATAATTCGATGCCTTTATATCAATCTCTTTATCGCTATGGATCATCATTTCCGTAATCTGATCTTTATAATCTATTTTTCCATCCCTATTAAAATCAAAGATAGTATCTAAAGAGGAACCTGCTTCTTTTCATACAGCATCTAAGTTCTCCATTACCTGTTTGGCCTGACTTTCAATGTCATTTCCTGTAATATCACCCGTTTTGGGGTCTACAGGGCTTTGGCCAGATGTGAATAATATTAAAAAATGGATCATTATCATATTATTCTCACAGAGAAAGAGATATTAATACTAAATTCATACAAAACCTTAGTTAATGGTCTTGCAGACTATTTTGGCAATGGCTATGAGATAATTCTACATAGTCTCGAGAATTTGAATAAATCCGTCATAAAAATTGTAAATGGTCACTACACAGGCAGAACGGAAGGGTCACCTATTACAAATTTTTCTCTATCTATGCTTGAAACATTGAAAAAAAATAACGATAAAAATCTATCAGCTATTTTAATAGCGATAAGAATGGCATAATGATGAAATCCATCACCATTCCAATCACTGGAGAAAATGAAAGAATTATCGGTATGCTCTGTATCAACTTTTACACAAATCTTCCTTTATCAGAAGTTCTTGCTAAGTTTATGCCCAATGATTCTAATTTACATGTTGCTGAAACATTTACTGATAATATTGATGATTTAATTATATCTGCCCTAGATGAAGCGAAATCAAAGGTTCTATCCAATCCCAGCATACCTACTTCCAATAAAAACAAGGAAATCATTAGCTTATTAAGTGAAAAAGGCATCTTTAATCTAAAAGATTCGGTTGTTAAAGTTGCGACATATATGGGGATTTCTAAAAATACGGTTTATATGCACTTACGTAATATTTCATAAGCGATGATCAAAGGCTGATAAGAAAAGGAAACATACAAAAACTCTGGATTGCCCACTATAAGGGTTTCCAGAGTTTTATGTATTCCACACTATCAAGGACAAATGCCAAGAACATCAAAACAGGTTTCCGTCTCCAGCCTGGCTAGAAGCATAAAGCAGATATCGACACCAGAAAATATAAATCAGGAGAGTTGATATTAAAAATTGATAATTCTATTCAACTTATCAACTTCAGATGGGATCTTATTTATGATATCTTCTATAAAATCTCTATTTACATTCAATTCTTCCATTATTTTATTTGTATAAATGAATGTAGTATCATTTCCTAGTAGCCTTTCATAATAATTGGTACTTATGGAATCTGCCAGATGAATTATTCTTACCTCATCTATATTCCTATCCGTCAATAATGGGGTATGATGAAATCCAACTACATCTGAAATCTCATCTGGTAAACCCCATTCTTTACATATCCATCTGCCAATCTCTGGGTGGGTTATTCCATGCAACACAATTTTTTCTGCTATTAATTGATGAATTCCTTTTAAGTGCATTTCATTAATTTTATCCAAGTAATCTGGTAAACAAATATCTAATACTGTAATTCCGATATCATGTATTAACCCGTATGTAAACATTTTATCCTTATCCGATAATTTAGTTTCAGCAGAAATCATATATGCAGCCATCGAGGTTGCTAAGCAATGCTTCCAATATTTCTTATTATCAAAACACTTTGTTCTTCCAGACTCGTTTGGTATCAATAACCTTGTAACATATGCAATCATTATGAGAGCAGAATTTTTAGCCCCCAGATAATTAATAGCCTCTTTAATTGTTTGTATCTCTCTCTTTAATTTCGAATTGTAATTCAATTCCTCTATCAGAATCGTCCCTAACTGAGGAAAACGAGAGAAATACTCAACACATTGGTCCATGTCATAATCCCTTGGTTTTGATAACATATTTATTATTGTGCCAAAGTCTTTCGGTATTTTGGGCAAGTGTTCTGAATCTTTAATCAAATTTATTATGTTATGTTGATCCAAATATATCCCTCACAGTATGATGATATTTGCTACATTAGTTAATTCCAATTTATTTATAAGAAAACAAAGCACTGTCACCTATATTTATCATTATAAACCAGCTTTTTTTACAAATCAAATACCAAAGATTACCTCTGCAATAAAGGCTTCCACGAGAAAAAAGCTAGTTTGTTTTAATAACCGTATTCTTCTTCCATTTTCCTGTAACAAAATAAATCAACAGAATTAAACCTGAAGCTAAACTGGCGATAGGTGCTGCAAGACCCAATCCCCCCATTCCTTTTTGCATGACTATTCCAAAAAGTATAG